>CAMEJG010000008.1 GCA_945919465.1 uncultured Anaeroplasma sp.
CGTAAGGGCTGAAGTATGGTGATTTCTATAGTTTACTATACTTTTTGTTACGGCTGGTATTTTGCTTTGGTCCGCCAACGGCGGGAAATAATCCTGCTTTTTTTATATTTGCTATTATTTTTTTAGGAAAAAAAGATCTATTTTTATGACAATGTATTATTGTTAATATCTAGTGATTATATCGTGAGTAAGTCGTGAGTTAAAAAGAGGTGGCTTAGTTTTCTTTTAAGGTTATTGATAAATTTCATACTGACAAATGCAGAAAAATGGGATATGGATTTATATAGAAGATATTAATAATAATATTAAGCCTAATTATATACAAAGAAAAGCATTAAAGGAATTAAGAAGATATCGAGATATGGGTATCAATAAGGCACTTATTGTTAGTGCAACTGATTCTTTTGAGCCTACACCTCATTGTTACAATTAAAAAAAGTGACTTAAATACTAGATAATTTGCATTTTTTGATGATTTTAAAAGATGCAATTTTTTTGCCTACAACTCATTGGCATAATTAAAGTGTTGCGAAAATTGTAAAAATTAAAATAAAAGGTATTGTGAAATATGCACTTTTTAACTTTTTTAGTATTGAAAAAATGTATTTTTTTTTAATACAATTAATATAGAGATAAGAAAATGGTGATTATAATGCTTAAATGAAAGGCAACGGAAAAATTAAGAAATTGAAAAGAAAAATATAGTAGTAAATATGCTGTTTTACTTCAAGGAGCAAGACATGTTGGAAAAAGTACTATTGCAGAAAATTTTGCAAAAGAAAACTATAAATCATATATTTTAATTGATTTTTCAAATGTTAGCAAAGAAATTATTGAGATTTTTGATGAATCTAAGCCGCACACTCGTTTATTTATTCTGTAATTAAATGTCAAAATCTGGTATACTGTAGCTAATAAGGAGTTTTAGAAAATGAAGGATATATTTTTAACTAATTATTCAGATATTAAGTTTCTTGATAAAATTAAAGATTCTATCAATAAATGTAATGCTTTTTATTTCTCAGTAAGCTTTATTAAAAAAGCTGGATTAATACTTTTAGAGCATGAATTAGAAGATGCTTTAAAAAGAGGAGTAAAAGGTAAAATAATTACATCAACATATCAGAATTTTACTGATATAGCTTCCCTAGAAACATTTTATAATTGGATGCAAAAATATCCTATTTTTTCATGTCATTTAGATTTTGAATCATTTGGTGATAATGGGTTTCATTCAAAAGGATATGTATTTGAATATGATGATGAAGTGGAATTTGTAATAGGTTCTACAAATATAACTAGATTTGCACTTTTAAAAAATATTGAATGGAATGTATCATTATGTTCTAAAAATGAATTTGAATCTTATAATGAAAGTATAAAAGAATTCGATTATTTATGGAATAAAACTTTATTATTAAATAAAGATTTAATTAATGCTTATAAAATAAGATTAGAATATGCTATTGAAAAATGGGATATGGATTATATAGAAGATATTAATAATACTATTAAGCCTAATTATATGCAAAAAAAAGCATTAAAGGAATTAAGAAGATATAGAGATATGGGTATCAATAAGGCACTTATTGTTAGTGCGACTGGGTCTGGTAAAACTTTCCTAGTGGCCTTTGATGCTAGAAATTATGATGCCAGGAGAGTTTTATTTATTTGCCATAGGGATAAGATTTTAAATGATGCTAAAGAAACATTTATGAGAATATTTGGTTCTGATAAAACCTATGGATTATTTGTTGGAGATAAAAAAGAAGTTGATTGTGATTTTATTTTTGCATCTAATATTATGATGTCACAGCATTTATCTATGTTTGATCCCAAAGAATTCGATTATATATGTATAGATGAAGCACATCACAGTGCTGCATCTAGCTACAAGCATATCATTGAATATTTTCATCCAGGATTCTTACTTGGTATAACTGCGACTCCAGAACGTATGGATAATGAAGATGTATTTGCATTATTCGATAGGAATGTCCCTTATGAATTAAGATTGAAAGATGCAATTATTAATGATTTGGTTGTACCATTTCACTACTATGGAATTAGGGATAAGCTTGTAGATTATAAATCAAAGGATAATTCTAAAATTTCAAGAGAAATAGCTAAGAGTGTAAATGTAGAGTTTATTTGTAATGAAATAGAGAACCATAAACCAAATGGCAAATTAAAAGCTATAGCTTTCTGTACTACCATAGCTCATGCAAGCTTAATGGCTGAAGGCTTTAATGAAATGGGCTATAATGCTATATCATTAACAGGTAAAAATGATTTAGGAGTACGTATAAAAGCATTTAATGATTTACAGGATGATAATAATGAACTTGAAATTATATGTGCTGTAGATATATTAAATGAAGGAGTAGATATACCAGAGGTTAATATGGTTTTATTTTTAAGACCTACTGAATCTCAAACAATATTCTTACAGCAATTAGGTAGAGGTCTTCGTAAATGTGAAGGAAAAGAATATGTTACAGTTTTAGACTTTATTGGTAATAATTATGATAGATCAATTCAAATAGCAATGGCTTTAGGTACATTAGGTCAATCTACTATTATTGAAAAACCATATTTAATGGATTTAGTAAGAACAGATTTCAATTCATTAAATATACCAGGTGTAATTATTAATATAGATTTCTTATCAAAAGAAGAAATTATTAATTATATTAAAAATGAGAATTTCAACACTAAGGATTTCTTAACTAAGGATTATTATAATTTTAAAAAGTATTTACATTTAGAAACGTATCCAACTCATATGGATTTTATAAATAGTGATTGTGCACCAGATTTAATGAGATTAATTAAATCTAAGATAGATGGTAAAAAGAATAAATGTTATTATAATTTTTTACGTAAAATAGGTGAAGATACATTACCTATTTTTACAAATAAACAAATAGCATTTATTGAAGATTTAGAAGAATTATTACCTCTTGTAAGAGTAGATGAATATTTAATTATTAATGATTTATTAAATAATAATGATTTAGATTTAAATAGAATTGTTGATTTCAATTCTAAGATTGATATGAAAACATTAAATAATGCTTTATTCTTACTTAAAAAAGATAATTTAATAACAGAAGATAATAAATTAAATATTGATAAATTAAATAATGAATTTAAAGATTATCTATTAGATACATTAAATTATGGATTGACTAGATATGAAATAGAATTTGATGAATATGAAGGTTTATTTAGATTATATGGTAATTATTATAAAGAACAAATAATGAGAGTATTATGCCAAAAAGGCTTAATGTTTATGAAAGGTACTAAATTTGATGAAGATGGTACAACTTATATTTTTGTTGGTTTAAAAAAAGATAAGTCTAAACAAGAAAGAACAAATTATAAAGATAAATTCCTATCATCTAAGGTTTTCCAGTGGGAATCTGAAAATGATACAACATGGGATAATCCTGTAGGTGAGAAATTAATTAATACTAAAGTAATACATTTATTTATAAGAAAAATGGATGATGAAGATGGAATAACATTACCATTTACTTATTTTGGTACAGGAAGATTTGAAAATGGAAGAGAATCATTTGTAGAAGTATTAAATAAAGATGGTTCTAAATCAAATGCAGCTACATTATTATTTGATATTATTTTAGATAAAGAAGTACCAAAAGAATATTATTTCGATTTTGAAATACCAGAAGGTGATTAAATTGAAGCATTATGAAGTAGTATGTGCAATTATATATAACGATGAAAATAAAATATTTTGTACAAAAAGAGGACCAGGAAGAGCTTTAGAAGGTAAATGGGAATTTCCAGGTGGTAAAGTAGAAAAAGATGAAACTCATGAAGAAACTATAGTAAGAGAAATAAAAGAAGAATTAAACTCTATTGTAAAACCTATAAAATACATAGGATTATCAAGCTATGAATATCATAATTTATCACCATATGATGATTTTTCTATTACTTTATATGCATATAAATGTAAGCTTATAAGAGGTGATTTAACATTATCTGAGCATACAGATTCAAAATGGGTAACAGTAGAAGAAATGAAGAATATGAATTTTGCAGAAGCTGATAAGCCATTAATTGAATTATTAAAGAAGGTGATTTTTTAATGAAATTTATAAATCTTGCAAGTTGTAATTCACAATTTCGTGGATTGGATTGTTACAATGAAAAAAAAGTAATTGGATATGAAAAAATAAACGATAATGAATATAAATCTAAGGTTAAAGGAAGTAATGGAGAAACCTATGATGTTTTTATTAACATAACACGACCTAGAAGTTCAAGTTGCAATTGTGCATTTGCTAATGGTAGAAGAGTTGTATGTAAGCATATGATAGCTACATATTTTGCGATAAATCCAAATAAAGTTAAAGAATTTAATGATGATGTTGAAAGAATAAATCGTGAATACGAAGAAGCTTTAACTAGGGAAAGAGAATATAAGATTAAAGAAATTATTAAATATGTTAATTCATTAACTGCGAAAGCAGCACGTCAAGAATTAATAGAAAAACTTATTGATGAATACGATGGGGAAATGGAACGAAAGAATAGATATTGGTAAGATTTATGAAATTTTGTTGACTGCTAAATTACATAAGAAAAATAATAATATAATGAATCATAATATAAATGGAGTAAGCTATTTTAATTTGACTTTATTTGAGTCAAAACATTTAGGATTGCTCCCTTTAATGCAATAATGATATACTTTATATGCGTATAAATTAATATTTTTTTATTTCAAACTTGCGCATAATGGTGTTTTGACAAATAATATAAGTGCGTATAGAGGTGAATATAATGACTTTTGAAAGAAAAATAAAAATTATAATTATTTAGCATCAATCGCTCCAAAACCACAAAAGCATACATGTCCAGTATGTGGTAAATATGTATTTGCCGATATTGATGATTTTGACATTTGTCCTATTTTGTAATTGGGAGAATGATTCATATGGAGAAGAATATACTGATAGTGATGGAGGAGCCAACACTATATCTTTAAATGAAACAAGACGTAATTGGAATTCAAATAATTAATTAAATTAGGGAATAGCCTCATATAATTTGAATTAAACTTATTCAAATTTTAGGTTATTCCATTTTATTTAAATATTTATTTTAATATTTCAAAATAGAGCAGAATATCCAATTAATTATGAATATTTCTTGATACTTTAAAAGAGTATTAGAAAATTATTTGTCATAAAAATCAATATAAATTAAGTTGAAAATATGACAAAATTATAATATAATAATATTGAAATGGAGGCACTATTATGGCAAATATAGTTGGAGTCAATATAAAAAAATTAAGAGAAGAAATGAAATTAAATCAATCAAACCTTGCAAATTTCCTTAATGTTGATCAAAGTTTGATTTCAAAAATTGAAAATGGAGAAAGATCATTATCTATTGATATGCTTGAAAAACTTGCTTGTCTTTTTGGGGTTACTATTGATGAAATGGAAAATGAAAATCCAAAAAAATCATCATACTCTATAGCATTTAGGGCAAATGAATTATCTTATGATGATTTGGAAACTATTTATGCTATTAATAAAATTGCAATGAATGTTTCATTTATGACTGAAAGACTAAAAGGGGAATAATTATGGATTTAACTGATTTAATGACAAAGGCTGAGATTATTAGAAAGAAAATGGGCGAAGATTGTAATTCGCCTATTGATATTTTATCTTTAGTTCAAAATATGGATAATTTAACATTAGTATACTATCCAATGGGCAGTAATATCAGTGGAATTTGTATTAAGAACAAAGATGGTAATTGCACTATAGCAATAAACTCATTGATGACTTTAGGTAGACAAAGATTTTCCTTAGCACATGAACTATATCATTATTATTTTGATGAAAATATGGTAAATATTTGTTCAAAGAAAATTGGTACAGGCGAAGAAAACGAAAGAAAAGCTGATATATTCGCTTCTTACTTATTAATGCCTAGAACAGCATTATACGAAAAAATAGTAAGTTTAAAAAATGATATAAGTAGTAAATTGACATTAGAAGACGTTATTAGAATCGAGCAATACTTCAAGGTTAGTCATCAGACAGCGTTATATCAGCTCCTTAATTGTAGATTTATTACTAAAAGAGAATTTGAACTATATATGAACATAAAAGTTAGAAGAGAAGCAGAACTTCTAGGCTTTAATTCAGATCTATATAAACCCACAAGTGAAGATAAGCAATATTGTACATATGGTAAATATCTAAATTTAGCAAAGCAAATGCTAGATAAAGAATTGATATCAAATGGTAAATATGAAGAGCTATTATTAGATGCCTTTAGATCAGATTTGGTTTACGGACTAGAAGAAGGTGGTGACGTTATTGACTGAACCATTATTTTTTGATACCGATTGTATCTCAGCGTTTCTGTGGGTTGATAATGAAAGTATTTTGGGAAAGCTTTTTCCTGGAAGAATTGTAATACCAAAAGAAGTTTATGATGAGTTATCTAATCCGAAAGTTAATCAAATAAAACATTTGAAGAATCAAGTTGATTTAATGATAAAAAATGGACAAGCTGTTATTGAAACAATTGATATTAATTCAAAAGAATATAAATTATATAAAAAACTAACAACAAGGCCAGATCCTGGGAAAAAGATTATAGGTAAAGGTGAAGCTGCATCTATTTCTTTGGCTAAAGAAAGAAATGGTATAGTTGCAAGTAATAATTTAAAAGATATTTCTTATTATATTGAGGAATTTGGGCTAATACATTATACAACAGGCGATATTATGATGATGGCTCTTAGTAAAGGTTTAATAAATGAGGAACAAGGTAATGTCATATGGGCTAATATGATTTCTAAGCGTCGGAAGCTAGGTTATTTAACATTTAGTGATTACATCAATTCACAAATATAATAATTAATCACCACTTAAAAATCATACCCTTAAATGAATAAAGACATAATTGTAATTCAAATAATTTATAAAATTAGGGAGAGCAAAATATATGACGACAGAAGAAAAAGATTTATTTAAAAGATTTATTAATGATGACGTTTATCATAATGATATTTCATATAAATTCACTATGAAATCTGGTGATGTATTCATTGTTAAATATGATGGTGAAGGAGAATCAGATATTAATCCATTTACTGGGGATGATGACTATTATTATGGATTTGTTTTTCATATAATTAAGGTATTAAATGATTCAAGTGGTAATTATTGTGATGATTCTTTAGTAGAAATATCTAAGTATGATTATCCTATTGAAATAATGAAGATATCTTAAATGGTTTATATTAAATAGGAATAATATGAGATGTTCAAGAAAACTGTAGGAGAAAAATAAAATGGATTCAAAAGAACTTAATCAATTAATGTTGGATGTTATTCCCAAAATAACAAAAAATTTGAAGAAGAAACTAGTTGGTAAGAAGGAATTGATATAGGAAGTTTTGTTGTATTTGAAGATGTATTTATGCCATTTTTGGAATCTAAGGTTGAAGTTAATGATATTGTTATGATCGATAAGATTTATTCTTTTATTGAACAATTATGTGATATTAAAGATGAATACGTTCAAAACGTACTGAATGTAGCAATTTTTGAAAATATTGCCGATTTCGTTAATCCAGAACCTTATGTAAAGCATTTGAAAGAAAAAACATAAGGATATATAACAATAACTATCACAAATAATTTTATGTAACATAAGACTCACAATAAATATTTTGTGGGTCATTATTTTTAGATTAAATAATAATATCATTTATCATATTATTAATTATTATTACGAATTCTTAAATCATACGTTATGCATAAGAGTGAATGTTATCACAGTGCTGCATCTTGCTACAAGTATATCATTGAATATTTTCATCCTGGATTTTTACTTGGTATAACTGCAACTTTAGAACGTCTAGATAATGAGGATGTATTTGCATTATTTAATAGATATCTTGTTTATATATTTAGAATATTAAGTAACATTTTAAGCAAGATTTAATCAAGATAATTGAAAAATAATAGATATTATATTAAATTATATAACAAGGAGTGATTTTAATATGTATAAACCACCTTTTAGTATAATAAAACAAATGCATAAGATTTATATAACATATTTTTAATAAATATTTCTAGCGGAGGTCAAATGAAAATATTATTATTTGGAGTATCACAAGTTGGTAAATCCACTGTTGCAAAAGTACTCGCAAAAAAATTGAATTTTATCTTTATTGATCCAGATTATTATATTATTGATAAATTTGGAAGTGTAGAAGAGTTTCAAAAAATATATTCTGATATAAAGGAAAGATATAAAGTTAAAACTGATATTATTATTAAATTATGTAAAGAAAATGATAATATAGTTATTCCTGTTTCACCAATATACTCTATTAAAGAAAATGAAAGAATAATAGCTGAATTACCAGAAGTATATAAATATAATCTAGTAGCCTCCCCTAATATAATATTTGAAAGAGTTGGATACTATGATGAAAATGGTGTTTTGCTCCCTAATTCTCTAGAATTTAAAATGAATCACAAAAAGCGTATTATGCTAGAAATAATAAATGATAATCGTTCTAATGATTACGAATTTCAATATTATGAAAAAATAGATACAGATTTATTAAAAGTAAATCAAGTAGCATGTGAAATAATAAGAAGAATTAGAAAATCAAAGAAAAATAATTAATGCTAATAAATTAATTTAAATAATATATATTTCTATTATAATATTTAATATATATATATATAATAGTAGCAAAGTAAAGGTAAAAAAATGAGCCAAATAGATAAGAAAAAAGCATTAAAACTATATAAAAATAAAATTTTAGATCTAAATAAAAATGAATTATTAAAAGAAATAGAATTACTATTTAATAATTTGTCAACAGATTCTATTTCTTCATTATTAGAAAGACATAAAATTAATTATTTATTAGAATGTGGTATTGATGAAAAAGAATTAGATTCTATTATTGATAGGCTAGAAAGTGATGATATATACATTACTGAGGAATGTACCTACCGCAGCTATTGGGATGAAGATTATGAGTATTATGATACTTTTAATATAACTCCAAAATTATATAATGCTGTTAACTATTGTTATATTTTATTTGAAAATAAACAATATGAAAAAGCTTATGAAATAGGAATTAAATTACTAAATATAGAATGTAATTGTCATTGTGTTGATGAAAATAATGAGTATTATGATGATTATTGGTGTGGAATAAATGATTTTTTTAGCCGATTAAACTATAGTTTTGATTATTTTAAATTTAAATTATTAGTATTTTCCTTAGCTTTACAAAGTGATAATTATAGTAAAGAAGCATTTAATATAAATGATTATTTTAGTTGTTATGATAGTGAAATAGATCTATCTTATATATATGATAAAGATAAATTCAATAATAGATTATTAGAATTATTAAATATATTATTAGAACAAGAAGAACTTACTATTAATAATAAATTATTATCATTTTTTTTAAAATATTTAGATGATAAATTAATATTTAAAAAATTTGCTTATAAATTTGGTCCTTTAAATAATTATATCTTCGATCAATATTATGAATACATGTATAAGAATAAGGAAGATACTTCAAAAATAATAACAGATGCATTAGCTATATTTACTGAAAATAAATTAATTGAAAAATACGCTAATTTAGCCTTAAGTTTAGGAATTAATAATGATACCTATAGAATTAATTTATATAACTCAAATCCTAATAATCTAGAGTATTTTTTTATGTTATATGAGAATAAAAATATAATAAATAATATAGAAAATATAGTAAAAACTCCATTACATAAAGCTTTGGTAGTATTAAATAAACAAAGTGTTAGTAATTTATTAATAGAAGATTTAATTCCACTATTAGATATTTTAATAAATCCAATAGAAAATTATTATTTAGATAAAATAAAAAATAATATTAAGGCTTGGAAAAGTACAGTAAATATTAATAATGAAATAATAACATATATTTATAATAATGCCATTAAAGAGCTAGATAATCTTTGTAATGAGACTCTTGGTAAAAATAGAGATTTTTATTATGCTTTGGGAAAATATATAAAAAGATTAAATGATTTCGGATTGAGTGACGAAAATCTAATTATTAAATATTCTAATAGATATAATAGGTATCCTAGTTTTAAAAAAATATTGAAGGGATTTTTACATAGTTAAAAGAGGAAATTATCTTCCCCTTTTATTAGTAGCCTTAAAATTATAGATAGGTTTTATTATTTTAATAACCTCAACAGTATCGGTGATATTAGGTAAAATATCATTAATAGATTTATAAGCAAATGGAGATTCATCTATAGTATCTATTTGAATAGAGGTAGAATAAATTCCCTCCATTGCCTTTTTAAAATCTTCAAGAGTTATTTTACTATTAGCTTCGCTTCTAGATAATACTCTTCCGGCTCCATGTGGTGCTGAATAGTTATAGTTACTATTTGATTTTCCTTTAGCTAGTATTGCACCATCTCTCATATTAATTGGAATTAATACTAATTCATCTTGATATGCAGAAATTGAGCCTTTTCTTAAGATTAAATCATTCATATTAATATAATTATGAACCGTATGGAAAAACTCAAAATTAGCTAAATTTAAGCCTAAATAATTCATAATATCATTTGCTATTAGTTCTCTATTTTTTTCAGCAAAATTCTGGCATATTTCCATATCAAATAAATATTTATTAAAAGAATTATTATATAATGGAATTAAATTTTCATCCTCTATAATATATCTATTTTTTAATTTATTTAAGCCTTCCTCTATTTTATTTTCCTTATTTAATTTCTTATATCTTTTTATTAAGCTATTAATTGCTTTTTTATATTTATTTTTATAATCCTCTACCGCAAGATTAGTATAATATTCACATACCTGTTTACCAAGATTTCTACTTCCAGTATGTATTATTAAATATAAATTATCTTCATCATCTTTATCTATTTCAATAAAGTGATTACCACCACCTAAGGTACCTAAGGATCTTGTTATTCTAGATTTATTATTTAAATATTCATAACAATACATTTTTGAAATATCAATATCAGTATTAATAGCTTCATTTCTAATAGCAAAGCCTGAAGGTATTTTTTTTCTTACAAATCTATCTAGCTTAATTAAATCAATATCTATTTTACCTAATTTTACTGTTAACATTCCACAACCAATATCTACACCAACTAATGCTGCAACACAACAATCTACTATTTTCATAGTAGTACCAATGACACAGCCTTTACCAGCATGACAGTCTGCCATTATAGATACTTTTGAATTTTTTATGAATTTTTGATTCATTAGATTTTTTATTTGTTTTTCTGTTTCATTATCTATTAGACTAGCATATACCTTAGCCTCACCATATTTACCTTTGATAATCATATCATCATCTCCTTACAGCTATATTATATTTTAATTAATTAATAATAAAAATGTGCAAATATAATTAATTATTTGTTCACAATATTATATTAAAGTAAAAATACACTTGATTTTTGAACACATTTAGGGGACAATAGTATTAAGAGGTGTTTTTTATGGAAAAGATTAAAGTAAATTTAAGCTATAATACTTATAATTTATTAATCCATGATATGGAAAGCTTTGCTTTCGATATGAAGGATAATATTCCTAATAGAAATTTATTTTATAATATTTTATGTAAAGAAATGTATAATATAAAAAAGAAAGAATCTGAAGAATTAAGAGAAAGATTAAGTAATATTTTACAAAATAACTTAAATAATTATAATATTATTAATGATATATTAAATGATATTGAAGATGTTTATAATTATAAAAATGAAGATAAAACTAATAGAAGTCATGGTTATTATATTTCTTTTAGACCTCAGAAAGCATTATTAAATATGTATGAGGAAATAGAAAATCTTGAGCTTAGAAATAGTACTATTAGTAATTATTATAGAAATATGTTTAATTCTTATGCAAAGCTACCTCAGGATGAAAGAGAAAGAATTATTTTTAAAGAAGAATTAGATATTATTGAATCAGCAATTAGAAATAATAAAACTATTTTAATTAATAATAATTCTAATAAAATTGAATTAATTCCATATAAAGTTGTTAGAACTAGTGATGAATTATATAATTATTTAATAGCTGGTATTAGGAAAAAAGATAATTCTATTAAATATTTTTCATTACATTTATATAAATGTAGAAATGCTATTAAAACTAAAAATATTTATTCATTATCTAATGATGAGATTAATAAATTTGAAGAATTATTAGAATATGGACCTAGAAACATTGAAAGAAGATGTGTTGTTACTAAAATAAAATTATCTAAAAAGGGAATAAGTCTATTTAAAAAGTTTTATTTAAATAGACCTATTCCTGAGGATATAGATAATGATATTTATACATTTAATGCATCTACTGATGAGTTGTTAACTTATTTTTCTCGTTTTGGTGTACATGCCTTAGTATTAGAACCAGAAAATTTTAAAAATCAAATGATTAATTTTCATAAAAGAGCATATAATCATTATATTAATTAGGAGGTTATTATGAAAATTTTTAAATATAATGGAATGGTTATTTTAGAAGAAAATGGGAAAAAAGAAATAATAAGTATTTGTAAAGATTATATTCATATTAGAGAATATGAAGCTTTAGATTATAAATCTTATGCAGTAATTAAAAAAGATAAGCTAATAGATTTTGAAATTAAGAATAATAGTATTTTTTATTTAAATAAAAGAATTGATATTAAATCTAATTTTTTATTAGATATTTATGAAAATGATATTTTAGTTTTAAGTGATATTATTGTTAAAAAAGATTTTGATAATGATGATAATGGTTTATTAGCTCTTGAAGGTCATAAAGTATTAGATAATGATAATTATAAGTATTTTAAAGGTATTAAATTAAATGAAAATGATTATATTTATGGTTTAGGAGATAAAACAGGTTTTATTAATAAAAGAGGTTATGAATATATTAATTGGAATACTGATGATCCTTCTCCTCAGGTAGATAGTTTTAAATCATTATATAAATCTATTCCATTTTTTATTGTTAAAGGAATAAAAAATTATGGTATTTTTGTAGATAATACTTATAAAACTATATTTGATTTTGGAAAAAATAAAAATGATGAATTAGTATTTGCCTCTACAGATGGTTATCTAAATTATTATATATTTTTTGGTAGTATGAAAGATATTATAAAAAGCTATACTTATTTGACTGGAAGAACTCCTATGCCTTTAAGATGGTCTTTAGGCTATCATCAATCTAGATGGAGCTATAGTAGTAAAGAAGAAGTATTATCTTTAGTAGATAATTTTAATAAATATAATATTCCTTTAGAATGTATTCATTTAGATATTGATTATATGGATGAATATAAAGTATTTACTGTTTCTAATGAAAGATTTAATGATTTTAAAAATATGATTTTAGAATTAAATAAAAAAGGAATTAAAATAGTTACTATTATTGATCCAGGAGTGAAGGCTAAAGAAGGTTATTTTGTTTATGATGAAGGTATAAAAAATGGTTATTTTGCGATTAAAGATAATGAAGTATATCATAATGCAGTTTGGCCGGGAGATTCTGTATTTCCTCAATTTACAGATAGTAATGTTAGAAAATGGTGGGGAGATTTAACTAAAATTATTACTGATTATGGAGTTAGTGGTATTTGGAATGATATGAATGAGCCTGCAAGCTTTAATGGTCCTATTGAATTAGATGTTTTATTTAAGGATGGTAATGATTATAAAACCCATAAAGAGATTCATAATGTATATGGTCATTTAATGGCAGAGGCTACTTATTTAGGAATAAAGAAAAACACTAATAAAAGACCTTTTATTATAACTAGAGCTTGTTATAGTGGTTCTCAAAGATATACTACTGTATGGACTGGTGATAATCATTCAATTTGGGCTCATTTAGAAATGGCAATTCCTCAACAATGTAATTTAGGAATTAGTGGTATTCCTTTTGTTGGTACTGATATTGGAGGATTTGGTAGTGATTGTACAAAGGAGCTTCTTATTAGATGGATTGAGGTTGGTATTTTTTCTCCATTATGTAGAAATCATTCTGCTTATAAAACTAAAAGACAAGAGCCTTGGGAATTTGATGATGAGGTAATTGATATTTATCGTAAATTTGTTAATTTAAGATATAAATTAATACCTTATATTTATGATTTATTTTATAAGCATCAAACTAATGGTTTACCTATTATTAGACCTTTAGTATTAGAATATGAGAATGATTATAAATGTTTTAGTATTAATGATGAATTTATGCTAGGTGATAGTATTTTAGTAGCTCCACAAGTGAAAAATGGAGCATTTGAAAGAATTGTTTATTTACCTAAGGGAAAATGGATTGATTTTAATACTAATAAAATATATTATGGAGGGAAATCATATATTTATGAAACTCCTTTAGATATTTGTCCTATGTTTATTAAATTTAATTCAATAATTCCAATATTAAATGATACTAATATAGATGATATTAGAAATATTAGCTT
The DNA here is from genome assembly GCA_945919465.1 of uncultured Anaeroplasma sp. GTDB lineage: Bacteria > Bacillota_I > Bacilli_A > Acholeplasmatales > Anaeroplasmataceae > Anaeroplasma. The sequence goes on from CAMEJG010000008.1 coordinate 14,594, forward strand.
TTATTGTTATGGTAATAAAGGTAAATATCTTCATTATCAGGATAATGGTATTGATTTTAATTATTTAAATAAAGAATATAATTTATATGAAATAGAATTTAATGAAGATTATAATATTAAGCTTAAATATAATGGTTTTAAAGAATATGATAATATTAATATAAATATTATTAGGGGAAATAAAAGATGATATTAGTTAATTATGATTATTTTTTGTGTCATAATGAAATTAAATAGTCTTGAATTTATATTTGATATAGAGTATTTTTTTGTGATATAATATCACTTAGAAAATAGCGTTAAATTTAAAATAAAGGATATTATTTATGAAAGAATTAAGAGTAAAGGCTGAAGTTAATAAGCTTGATAATGTTATTTCATTTGTAGGTGAAATTTTAGATGATACCCTATGTAATTTTAAACAAAGATTTGCGATAGAAGAGGCAGTAGAGGAAATATTTGTTAATATTTCTAAATATGCTTATTATCCAAATATTGGTGAGGCTTTAATTAGGGCTGAGGTAATTGATGATTTTATCGAGATTACATTTATAGATTCTGGTATTAAATATAATCCATTAGAAAGAGAAGATCCTGATATTAATTTATCAGCTGATGAAAGACCTATTGGGGGATTAGGAATCTTTATGGTAAAGAATTTAATGGATGATGTTAAATATAGATATGAGAATAATCAAAATATTTTAATTTTAAAGAAAAAGCTAGGGTAAAATTATGAGATTTAAAAAGATAATTAATAATATTAATTTTAGAATGATTTCCTTTATTGTTGTTATTTTATTAATATCAAATGCTGTTGCTTGTATTATTGGATATGTAGATATTAATAGTTCTATGGAAAGTATTTATTATGAATCCGCAATAAATACTGTTAATTCTTCTTTAGAATTTATTGATGGAGATAAAATTAATTATTATTTAGATGAGGTAGATAAGGATCCTAATTTTAAAAATAATAGTGAATATTTAGAAGCTCTTCATAATATTGATAGTATTTGTCAAAGTCAAAAGGTTATTCTTTTATATGTAATATCTATTGATAAGGATTCTAATTATATGAAATATCGCTCAGTATTTAATGCGGTATTAGAGAATAATGATGGAGGCTATACTCCTTGGGAGCTTGGATTTGAGAATACTACTACTAATAGTGAATATCAAGAAATATATAGAAAGATGTATGAAGAGGGATTAGAAGAGGGTATTGTAGTTAGAACTAAAAATCTAAATGGTAAAATGCCTCATATTACTGCATTAGTGCCTGTACATAATTCAAGTGATGAGGTTGTGGCGATCGCATGCTGTCAAAGACAAATGACTGAATTAAATGGTACAGTAAATGGATTTTTATTTAAAAATACTCTTATTACATTTATTAATTTAGCTATTTTAGTTTTATTAGGTACTTTATATTGCATTAGACAATTTACTAATCCTGTTAATAGGATAATAAAAGAAGCTAAGAGATTTTCTGATGAAAATACTATTTTAGCTGATGATAAATCTATTAGTAGAATAACAGAATTAAATGATGTTTGGAAATCATTAATGCGTTTAGAGCATAATGTAGACAGATATACTAATTCATTAGCTTCGCTTACTGCTGAAAGAGAGCGTATTTCAGCTGAATTAGAGCTAGCTACAAAGATTCAAATGGCAATGCTTCCTAATGTTTTCCCTGCATTTCCTGAAATTAAAGAAATTGATTTATATGCAATTATGCATCCGGCTAAAGAGGTTGGAGGAGATTATTATGATTTCTTCTTATTAGATGATAATCATTTAGTTTTAACAATTGGTGATGTTTCTGGAAAGGGTGTTCCTGCAGCATTATTTATGATGGGAACTAAAATATTAACTAATAATTTAGCTATAATGATTCAAGATCCTGCTAAGATATTAGAAGAATTAAATAATAAGATTTTAGAAAATAATCAAGAGGATATGTTTGTTACTGTATGGCTTGCGATACTAGAAATATCAACTGGTAGAGTTGTTTATGCTAATGCAGGACATGAGGACCCTGTTATTAGGTCTAGTGATGGAAAGACTCGAGTATTTGAAACTAAGCATGGCTTGGCTGTGGGTTGTTTTCCTGGAATTAAATATAAGAATTATGAATTTACTTTAGAGGTTGGTGATTCATTATTTATCTATACTGATGGTGTAACTGAGGCAACAAATAGTAATAATCAACTATTTGGTATGGATAGAATCATTGATAATATTAGTAGTAATAATTGTGAGTCTGCTACAGAAATGATTAATGATATGAGAAAGTCAATTGATGAGTTTATTGGAGATGCTCCTCAATTTGATGATATAACAATGCTTGCGATAAAGCGTAAATAGGAGGAAAAAATGGAAGTAACAAAAACAATTAAGGATGGTCTATTAGTAATTAATCTAATAGGAAGAATTGATGCATCAAATGCACCTGAGGTTGAAAAGAATATTAATGAAATAATTAGTAATTCTTCAGAAAAAAATTATATTATTGATGCTGAGAAGCTAGAATATATTTCTAGTGCTGGTTTAAGAGTTTTATTAAGATTACGTAAAACTGTTTCTGAATTAAAGGTTATAAATGTATCAAATGAAATTTATAATATCTTTGATATGACTGGATTTGTTGAGCTTTTAACAGTTGAAAAGGCTTATAGAAAGTTAAGTGTTGACGGCTGTGAGGTTATTGCTCAAGGGGCAAAGGGAAGAATTTATCGTTATGATGATGAAACTATTGTAAAGGTATTTTATAAAAATTCACCAATTGAAGAAATTAAAAATGAAAGGGAATTATGTAGAAAGGTATTTATGAAGGGTATTAATTCTGCAATTCCTTATGATATTGTAAAGGTTGGAGAATTTTATGGTACTGTCGTTGAGCTATTAAATGCTAAATCATTAAGTAAACAAATTATTAAGAACCCTGATAAGCTAGAAGAATATATGCATATATTCTCTGATTTCTTAAAGAAGATTCATACTGTAAAGGCTACATTAGACGAATTCCCTTCTATTAAAGAAGAGGGTGTTGTTTGGGTAAATGCTATGAAGGGTAGAATTAGTGATGAGGCTTTTAATAAGCTAAATCAATTAATTAATGAAATGCCTGTAACTCCAATATTAATTCATGGAGATTATCACACAAATAATGTAATGCTTGATGAAAATGGACCTATTTTAATTGATATGGATACTGTTTCAGTTGGTAATCCAGTATTTGATTTAGTTGGTACTTATTTAGCTTGTGTAGGTTATTCAATGTTTAATCCTCAAAATTCATTAGATTTTTCAGGTATTCCTTATGAAACTACAGTTAAAATGTGGAATTTATTTTTAAATGATTATTTTGATGGTAATAATGAAAAAATGAATGAAGCTCAATTAAAGGTTGAAATTATAAGTGGTGCAAGAATTATTCGTAGAATGTATAAGCATAAGCTTGATAATACTGAAGAAGGAAAGAAAATTATTGAGTATTATACTAATAAGATAGAGAATAATATTAAGGTAGTAGATAATCTATATATTTAAAGGATAAAATATGGATGATTTAAAAAGAAAGGCTTTAATATTTGCTGGAAATGCTCATAAGGGAGCTACTCGTAAGAGTGGACTTCCTTATATTCTTCATCCTGTTTCTGTGGGACTTGAGCTAATTGAAAATGGAGCATCAAGTGAGCTTGTAGCTGCTGGTTTTTTACATGATACTATTGAGGATGCGAATATCACACCAGAAGAGATTAGAAGAGAATTTGGTGATGAGGTATTACGTATTGTAATGTTTGATACAGAGGATAAATCATTATCATGGGAAGAAAGAAAAAATGCCACATTAAAGGCATTAGAGGATTGTGATGATAGCTGCGCTATGCTAATTTTAGCTGATAAGCTATCTAATATTAAGGATATTAAGGATTCATTAGAAAAAGATGGAGATATTGTTTGGAATCAATTTAAAAGAGGAAAAGAAAAACAAGAATGGTTATATAGAGAATATTTGACTGTATGTAAAAGATTATCTCATTTAAAAATGTATCAAGATCTTGAACAAATTGTAAATGAAGTATTTACTAAGAAAACATATAATGATCGTATTGTTATTTCTTATAAGGATGATACAACAATAATTGATTTATGTGGTAGAATTGATAGTAATAATGTTGATGAATATTCTAATATTATTTTAAATGCTAATATATTGGATAATGGTGTTATTTTAAATGCTAAGGAGCTTAGCTATATTTCTAGTGCAGGTCTAAGATTATTATTGAAGCTTAAAAAAAAGCTTATTAATAAGAATTTAGAAATGATTAATGTTAATGAAAATGTAATGGACATTTTAGAATTAACAGGCTTTAGTGAGATATTAAATATTAAATAATAATCCTAATTTTTTAGGATTATTATTTTTTTGTAAAGTATTTGCAAATTAATTTATATTTATAGTAAATAAATTGACTTATAAAATGCTATAGAATATAATTTTAATAATGTTGGAGGTTGTATGAATAATTATTATAAAGAATTACCAGAAAATTATGAAAAGTATTATGAAATAGATGCAAAAAACAATAAAATAGGAATAATACTAAATATATTAGCTGTATTATTAGCTATTGGTGTAATGATACCATTTGTATTTATTTATGATTTTAAATTTGAGGTTAATTTATATACTGCATTAATGTTTTTAGTTTTAGCAGTATCATTAGTAGTATATATGATATTACATGAACTTGTTCATGGATTAGTATATAAGCTATTAACTCATGAAAAACTAACCTTTGGTCTTACATTTACAGTAGCATTTTGTGGTGTACCTAATATTTATGTTTCTAAGAAAACTGCATTGCTTGCAGTATTTGCGCCATTTGTGGTATTTACTATTACATTTTTATTATGTATATTTTTAATTCCTAATTTAACTATTAAGCTATTATTTGTTATTTTATTCGGCTTACATTTTGGTGGTTGTAGTGGAGATTTATACGTAGGCTTTTTATTATTAAAAAGTAAAGGTAATATTTTAATGAATGATACTGGACCTAAACAAACATTTTATAAGGAAATAATATGATAACATTTGAAGATATTAAGAAAAATAAAGAAGTAAATACTTATATTCAAAAAGCTGATGAGGCTTTAATAGCCTTAGGCTATACAGAACATAGTTTTTTTCATGTTGGTAAGGTAGCACATGATGCAGCCTTTATTTTAAAAAGCTTAGGTTATGATGATCATGATATTGAGCTTGTTAAAATAGCTGGATATTTACATGATATTGGTAATCTTGTAAATAGAGTTGATCATTCACAAAGTGGCGCAATTATGGCATTTCGTATTTTAGATCATTTGGATGTAGATCCTATAGATATTGCAGTGATAGTATCAGCAATAGGGAATCATGATGAAGGAACAGGTGTAGCTGTAAATCCTATTGCAGCAGCACTAATAATAGCTGATAAATCAGATGTAAGAAGAAGCAGAGTAAGAAATACTGATATAGCTAATTTTGATATTCATGATAGAGTAAATTATTCTGTTAAGAATTCTAAATTATCAATAAATGATGAGAAAACTATTATTACATTAAATCTAGAAATAGATACTAATGTATCTCCAGTAATGGAGTATTTTGAAATATTTTTAAATAGAATGATTATGTGTAGAAAGGCTGCAGAAGCATTAAAGCTTCAATTTAAATTAATAATTAATAATCAACAAATAATGTAAAATCCAGTTCTCAACGAACTGGATTTTTTGTCGCTATATAGCCACTAGTTAAGCTTATATCTATTAGTGGAAAATGAAAAAGCCTTTTGCTGTTGATTGGTCTAAATTTAATAATATGCAATAATTAATTATTTACTTCTCAAATCAACATCACCTATGAGCTATGATCTTAACTTTACCATAGGCCCATTAGTGATATTTTTATTTTGAAGAAATTGATGTATCTTTCATTTTTATTTTCTCATCATATAAAAAAGCTCGGTTAACCGAGCTAAATAATTACCATTGTCTTTTAAATTCCTGCCAACTATCGGGTGCTTCATCAAATCCCTCTTCAAAGAAGCATTTTAGGATATAATATTCATTCTCATCCATTGATTTATCTCCAGCTAATGCTAAATAACAAAATCCTTGAACTAAAGCCTCATAGTCACCAGAGTCTAATAAAGGTCTTAAATCTAATATAGCTCTAATTGAATTAGCTAAATCATCAGTTGAATGTTTTTCATATACATATTTACATTCAGAAACACTTAACTCTTTAAATCCAGCCATATGACAGAATTTTACATAAGCATCATATTCACCTTGAAGGAAATCTCCATCAGATAAAATAATAAAAATAAAAATCATTTGAAATAATTTAAAAATAGCTCCATCATCATTATAATTTTTACTTTTACAATAATTACTATATTCCTCTGTTAAGGTTGCATAAGCATGAGATAATAAATTTTTTATAATATCTTCATATTCCTTATGAGTTTTTTTAGTTCTCCTATCCCAAGCTAAATTACATAGGTTAATCATATTAATTCTTTTTTTTGCCATTTTATACACTCCTTTTAAATTGTTTAATTAATATCAATAATTATATTATATATTATTCTTCTTAAAATTACTATAACAAAAAGAAGCTAATTCCTCTGGGGATTCTAATAATTCATCGTCAATCCATTGAATGATTCTATTAACAATTCCACCTGCCCATAATAATCTATAATTCTTTTCTTCAAGAGAAATATTATTTATATTATGTAATACTAATTCATTTATCATTTCTAAATATCTATATTTAAATTTAGCATTAAACATTAATTTTAAAAAATCTTTATTATCTTCAACAGTATAAAATAATTTTAAATACCAATCCTCAGTGATCTCATCTCTAAAAGGACTACCAACTGAATTAACTATTTCATAATTTACATTATTAACAATAGATTTTATAACATTATCTAATGTTTTATAATTATTATAAAATGCCATTCTAGATACTCCAGCTTTTTTACATAATGCAGTAATAGTAATACTATTATAATCATTATTTTTCATAAGCTCTACTAATGCTTCTTGAATAGCTTCTTTTATTGAATAATTTATTTCTTTATTATAATTAATTAATCCAGATATATTTTTATTATCAGTCATTACAAAATACCTCTATTTGCCATATGTGTAATATATTTAATTGAAATATTATATTATATTATTTATAATACATACAGTTATTACATTTGTAATAACCGATTAGAATTATATCAAAATATGATATTTATATCAAGAAAGAAGTGAAAATAATGCTAAAGGCTATATTTTTTGATTTAGATGGAACTTTATTACCAATGGATGAAAATGAATTTGCAAAAGGATATTTTGGATTATTATCAAATAAAATGGAAAAATATGGTTATGATAAGAATCAATTAATTAAGGTTATATTAGCTGGTACTGAGGCTATGTATAAAAATGATGGAAATAAAACTAATGAGGAAGTATTTTGGGATTATTTTAAAGGAATATATGGTAAAGAGAAATTATTAGATATGCCTTATTTTGAAGAATTTTATCGTAATGAATTTAAAAAGACTAAAGGCTTTTGTAAAGATAATCCTCTCGCAAGAGAAATAGTAGAATATGCAAAGAGTAAAGTAGAATATGTAGTATTATCTACAAATCCTATTTTTCCTTATATAGCTACATTAGAAAGAATGAGCTTTGTTGGATTAAAGGAAGATGATTTTGATTTTATTACTTCATATGAAAATTCTAATTATACTAAACCTAATCCTAAATATTTTCATATGCTATTAAATAAATTTAATTTAGAACCAGAAGAAGTAATTATTTTTGGTAATAATGATGTAGAAGATTATTTATGTGGTAAATATGCTAATATCGATTGTTATTTAGTAGGAAATAGTTTAATACTTCATGAGGATAAAAATATAGAATGTAAAAAAATTAATTTAGAGGATATTAAAAAAATAATTGATTTTGAAATAGAAAAGAGAAAATAATAGATTTATAATTAATTAAAATGGCATGATTTTTTATAATCATGCCAATCTTTTATTTATTCATATCATCTAATACATTTCTTAATAATGCAATATCATCGCTCATTATTGCATCTACACCCTTATTAATTAGATTTCTCATATCAGCTTCTTCATTTATTGTCCAGTATTGAACAGCTATATTTCTTCTATGAGCTCTACTTATATATGTATCCCAGGTTAAGTCTAAACCTGATTGCTTCATTGGTAATTGAAGACAAGCGACACTAGCATTATCAAAGATATTTACACCTAATAGCTGAGTAATAATAAATGATGTTGCTACCTTAGTAGAAGCACCTCTTAATAGGGTTGGATAATTATCTTTTAAGTAAGCTTCAATTTCATCATTAAAAGTACCAATTACTACTCTATTTTGATATTCAGGGTAAACATTAATTAATAAATCTGCCATTATATCAGCAGCTTCCATGCCTTTTTGGCCTGGATTTTTTATCTCAACAATAAATAACATATCTTTATTATTTTGATAAAAATAATCTAAGAAATCCCTAAATTCAGTAATTGCTAGATCATTATTCTTAATAATTTGATTTCTATTTGGATTATCTAATGTAGTCAAATCCTTATAAGGTCTTTCTCCATTTAATTCAAATTGGTATCCAAAATTAAATTTTTTTAATTCCTCAAGAGTATAATCTCCAATATGATAGTCCTTATTTTCATCATAAGAATCACCCTCAAATAATGCAATATCAGTAGTTCTATTTAGTTTGCCATCATGATTTAGTACTAAATGATTATCCTTAGTCATCCATAAATCAGTTTCCAAGATATCAGCTTGATAATCCTCTACAGCGGATTTATAAGCCTTCATTGTGTTTTCGGGGTTTTGAATAGCGCCACCTCTATGTGCACATAGCATTGTGCCATTAGTAGAAATAAATGGATTATTATCAATTGAATATTTTGGTGGTATTACATTTATTACAACCATAAATAAAATAATAACACAAACTATAGATAATACTATTGTTAATATTTTTCTTTTTTTCATAAATCTACCTCATTAATTAATTCCTTTCAATGTTATAGCATAATGTTTATTATTTTTCAATCAAGATTAGTTTACAAATTAAACTATTTTAATATAATATAGTACAAAAGTATTGGTTTTGTTTATTTTAGAATAATAATATTGACCTTGAATTTATTAAATGCTAAACTTTTATTACAAAATAATTAGGAGTTTATCATGGATATTTTTATTAAAATATTAATTTGCTTAATTGCAGGATTAGGAGCTGGATTTGGTACGGGTCTTGCGGGATTATCTGCTGCGGCAGTTATTGCCCCAATGCTTATTACATTTTTAAATGTTGATCCTTATGAGGCAGTTGGTATTGCTTTAGCTTCAGATATTTTAGCTTCAGCTATTTCTGCAATTACTTATGGTAAAAATAAAAATCTTGATATTAAAAATGGTATTGTTATGCTTATAAGTGTTTTAGTGTTTACTTTACTTGGTAGTTATTTAGCTTCACTTTTGCCTAAAGAGACAATGGGAGGTTTTTCTATGTTTATGACATTATTTGCAGGACTTAAGTTTATTTTTAGACCTGTAATGAAGGCTAAGGAAAGTAATAAAAATAGAACTATAAAAAAAGCAATTATTCAATATATTGTATGTGGTATGTTTATTGGATTAATATGTGGATTTGTTGGAGCTGGTGGTGGTATGATGATGCTATTAGTATTAGTTAGTGTCTTAGGATATGAGCTTAAGACTGCTGTTGGTACTAGTGTATTTATTATGACTTTTACTGCATTAACTGGAGCTGGTTCTCATTTTATTATAGGTGGAGGTATTAGTGATTGGCAGATACTTTTATTATGTATTATATTTACTTTAATAGGTGCTTTAGTTACTGCTAAATTTGCAAATAAAGCTTCTCCTAAAACGATGAATCGTTTGTTGGGCTATGGTCTTGTTGTTATGAGTGTTGTTATGATTATTGTGAATATTATACAAAAATTTATATAGATTATAATAATTTGCATCTTATGTATTTAAGGTGCATTTTATTTACTTCTTTTGTTTTTTTTTATTATTGAAATTGAATATAAATATTTATATAATATTTGTAAGTGTATTTCAATTAGTTTTTTTTGGAGAGGAGGATAGGTTATGAAAGAGTATTTTGATACTGATGAATATAAGAAAATAGATGAATATAAAGAGCTGAAAGCTGAAAATTATTCTAATATTAACGAATCATTTATTGGAAATGAATTTAAAAATAATATTGATGAATTTTTAAATGATAATTCTAGTAGTAGTTCTATAAATAATAATAAAGCTTTAGATAGTGAAGAATTTAATAATAAATATAATAAAGAATTAAATCAAAATACAAATAATACATTAGAAGCTGATTCCTCTAGTATTACAACTAGCTCAACTGAGGCAACTATCTCTAATGCTATTTCTACAACAGGTAGTAGTATTGCAGGTACTATTGGTACTGTTGCCACAACGGCAATTGGAGCTGTGGGAGCTGTTGCGATAGCATCTAATTTTTTACTAGCTGCACCACAAATGGATATTATTAGTCTTGATATTGGTTGTGATTATGTTCATTATGTTGTTGAGGTTAGTGATTTAGATTTAGATTCAAAATATAGTATTGTTATTGAAAATGGTTATAATCAATATGTTTGTTCAATAGAAGAAGGAACAAATGAAAATATTGTTACAGGATTAAAGCCTTATTGTGAATATAAAATGTCTTTAGTAGTTGATAATAAGGAATTAGGAGGAGAAATTACTTATAATAGTGAATCTTTTTATACTAAAAAGCCTGAATCTCCTACTGCTGCGTTTAAATATAATTTAAATCCTGATTTTGAAAATTCATTAATGAATTTAAATTATAATATTTTTATTTCTGATTATTATCAGGAGGGTTATGATTATTATTATACTATTTCATATGCAGATGAAATAGTATATCAAAATGATGATTTATCAAATGATTATTATTTTAATGGTAGTATTTCTTCTAAAGAAGGAGATTATCAATTTAATGTATATTGTAGATTCTTTGATGAGGATATTGTAATTTTAGATAAAACAGTAACAGTTAAATATCCTGAAGGATTAATTAAACAAGATGTTGATTATGGAATTGATAATGTAAATATAACAGGTGATTTAAGCTCTGGATATAATTTAGAGGTTAAATTAGAAAATTATTTTGAAACTGCATCATATGAATTATTAGTTAATTCAAATAATTTTAGTCAAGTATATAAGCTTGAAAAAGATAATATCGTAATAAATGATTTAATGGTTGATTATGATTCTTTAGAATTAGAATTAATGATTAGCTATTATGATGAGACTTATACTCATAGATATTCAATTAATGATTTTACAGGCTTTAGCTTAGAATATAGTGAACCAATATTTAATAATGAAAATAATAATTATTCATTAGAATGTATTATTGATAATGATTATGAAATAGATTATGTTATTGCATCAAATAATTATGGAGAATCTGAAAGAATTGATGTTATTAATAATATAATTAATATTAATATTTGTGGTGATGTTAAGCTTGAGGCTTATATTAAAGGAAAAGATTTAGAATTTATTAATTCTCAAAATATTATTATTAATGGAAATGTTTATTTAAAAGATATAAGATTTGGAGATAATTATAATCCTGGAATTTTAAGATTTAAAACAAATGAATTTTTACCAGATAATGCAAAAATATTTGCTAGAATGGGTAATGATGATTTAGGAGAAATAGAATATCTAGATGATTATTATCATATTGATTTAAGTAGCTATGATAATATTAATGAAATTACATTATATGTAATAGTTAATAATGAAGAAATAATCATTAACGATTGTAATATTAATTTAGAAAATGTTTCTTATCCAAGCTTTTCTAAAGAAAATATTAATATTAATGATTGTTTTGTAAGCTATAATGATGATGGAAGCTATAATACTTATTTACCAATTTGTTTTAGCAATATTGATGATGTTTGGTATCAAGTTATTTTAAATGATAATATTTATTATGAAGGTAATGATTATATTCCTATAATTACTAATTTAGATAAAAAGGAAAATTATAATATTTCTTTAGGATATTATTATAGATATAATGGTATTAGCTATTTATTAGAAAGTGTAATGCTAAATAATTTAAATATTGTTATCGAAAATAATTATCTTGTTGAATATGATCCAAGTGATGGTAGTGGTAAATTTAGTATTAATAATTTTAATTATGATGTTTCTAATAATGCGACTATTCATTATACTGATGATTCTAATGAAAATATTACCTTAGAATTTATAGATAATACTATTACAGGTAATTATGATATTAGTAAAGAAATAAGCTATGTAAGTATTAATTATTCTTATAAATTAGTAGATGAAGAATTATTAAATAACAACAATATTGATATAATTGGTACTAAATATCAAGAGATGAATATTTATGCTAATCAATTATTCAATTTAGAGATTAATGAAATTATTTATAATGATTATGATTCATCTAATAAATTATTAATTAGTTCAAATTTAGATAATAATTATTCTCTTGTTATTGAACAAAATGGAGAAATAATTAATTATGAAGAATATAATAATGGTTATTATATTTTTAATGCAGAAAATATTACGTTAGATAATTCATTCAATATAAGATTAATCGAAAATGATGATTTTATTAAACTATCAAAAAAACATGAATATACAATAATATCAGATACATCAACAATAAGTATTCCAACATATTCAAATAGTTTTGCTAATCCAGGAGATTGTTATATCACTTATAATGATGATGGTACAATTAATACATATTTACCAATTAATTTCACATCAGATAGCACAGATATTTGGTATCGTATAAAGCTTGTTGATGTAGTAACTGATGAAATACATTATATTGAGGGTAGTGATTATTACGCAGTAGGTAATAATTTAGCTAATTCAAGATATAGTATTACATATCAAATATATTATAGATATAATGGAATAAGCTATTATATTAATGGTGACTATCCAAGTGGAGTCATAGAAGATTTAGATAGTAGTGGTTACGAAGTAAGCTATGATCCATCAGTAAATAATGAATTTACAATTATTGATTTCTATTATCCAGTATTAAATAATGCAGTAATTAATTATACTGATGGTAGTAGTGAGGAAGTAATAATTAGTAGTGATGGAATCACAATTACAGGAAATTATACATCAGGTAAGCTAATTAATTATATTACTATAAGCTATTCAACAAATCTAATAGATGAAGATATATTAAATAGTCATAATATTTCACTTGTAGGAAATAAATATAACACTATGAATATATATCCTAATGAGGTATTAGAGCTTGAAATAAATGAAATGGTATATGATGATTATTATGGATCTAAAAATTTATTAATAAAGTCAAATATTAATACATCAGAAGGATATTCAATGTATTTATCTCAAGAGAAAGCTGATGAGATAATTGAGGTTACATCAACGTCAACTATTGGACAATATTTAGTATTTGATACTTCAACTTTAACGTTAGATTCTCCATTTGATATTAAGGTTAAAAAGGATTCAACTGATGTTATATTATCTAAGGCTTTTGAATATACAATTATTTCAGATACATCTACATTAAATATTCCAACATATTCAAATATTTTTGCTAATCCAGGAGATTGTTATATAACATATAATGATGATGGTACAATTAATACATATTTACCAATTAATTTCACATCAGATAGCAGAGATATATGGTATCATATAGAATTAACTGATGTAATGACAGATGTTATTTATTATCTTGATGGTAGTGATTATTACGCAGTAGGTTTAAATTTAGCTAATTCAAGTTATAGTATCACTTATCAAATTTATTATAGATATAATGGAATAAGCTATTATATTAATGGTGAATATCCAAGTGGAGTAATAGAGGATTTAGATAGTAGTGGTTACGAAGTAAGCTATGATCCATCAGTAAGTAATGAATTTACAATTATTGATTTCTATTATCCAGTATTAAATACTGCAGTAATTAATTATACTGATGGTAGTAGTGAAGAAGTAACAATTAGTAGTGATGGAATAACAATTACAGGAAATTATACATCAGGTAAGCTAATTAATTATATTACTATAAATTATTCAACAAATCTAATAGATGAAGATATATTAAATAGTCATAATATTTCACTAGTAGGAAATAAATATAAAACTATGAATATATATTCTAATGAGGTATTAGAGCTTGAAATAAATGAAGTATTATATGATGATTATGATGGATCTAAAAATTTATTAATAAAGTCAAATATTAATACATTAGAAGGCTATTCAATGTATTTATCTCAAGAGAAGGCTGATGAGGTAATTGAGGTTAGATCAACATCAACTATTGGAGATTATTTAGTATTTGATACTTTAACTTTAACATTAGATTCTCCATTTGATATCAAGATTAAAAAGAATTCAACTAATGTTATATTATCTAAGGCTTTTGAATATACAATTATTTCAGATACATCTACATTAAATATTCCAACATATTCAAATATTACCCCTAATCCAGGAGATTGTTATATTACATATAATGAAGATGAAACATTTAATGCATATTTACCAATGAATTTCACATCAGATAGCAGAGATATATGGTATAGAATAAAATTAACTGATGTAGAAAATCAAACTAATTATTATCTTGAAGGACGAGATTATATAGCTTCAGCAAAAAATCTTAATAATTCAAGCTATTATAGTATTATTTATCAAATTTATTATAGATATAATGGAGTAAGCTATTATATAACAGGAGAATGGCCATCTGGTACTATTACAGGTACTCTTGATACTTCATCAACTACACTATCAATAGATAGTGAAACATCTCAATTTACAATAAATAATTTTTACTATAATTATTTAGAAGAAGTTACAGTCAAATACACTGATGGTAGTAGTGAGGTTGTAACTGTTGATTCGACATACTCAACTGGTAATTATGATAATACGAAGGAAATTGCTTCTATTGTAGTAAATGCTTGTGAAAAGGTTATTACTACAGAATTTGAAGAGATTCTTTCTTCAAATAACATAGTACTTGTTGGTAATAAATATAAAGAAATAGAAATAATTAATTCATAGGAGGAAAAATATGAAAAAGGATAAAAAGAAAATTTTTAGAATTATTGAAATATCTTTAGCTATCTTAGTAGTAGTAGCATTTCTTGTAGCTATTATTGTTGAATCAGCAGCCAAAGATAGTGATTTTGGTATTTGGATGAAGGAAAATGTTTGGGATATTGATGCAACTCTAGCATCATTAAATGCACATGTTCCAACATTAATTCATTGTTTAATCTATATTGTTGTTATAGTTGCAGTATGTAGATTAATTAGATTAATATTCCGTAAGCAAATGAAAAAGAATAACCGTACTAAAACAGTTATTACTTTATTTGATGGAATTGTTAAATATACTTGTGCTATAGTATTAATATTTTTAATACTTCAAGCTTGTGGTGTTAATACAGCTGCTTTATTCGCATCTGTTGGTATTCTAACTTTAGTTATAGGCTTAGGCTGTCAAAGCTTAATAGCTGATGTTGTTGCTGGAATGTTCATTATATTTGAAAATGAATATAATGTAGGTGAAATAGTTTCTATTGGTGATTTTAGAGGAACAGTTATTGAAATTGGTATTCGTGCTACTAAGCTATTAGATATGGCTGGAAATATCAAAATAATCAATAATAGTGATATTTCAAATGTAATTAATATGTCTAGAGAATTATCACTAGCTTCTGTTACTTGTGAATTTCCATATGATGTCCCAGTTGAATTTGTTGAAACTTTATTAAAGGAAAACTTCCCTGAGTTTAAGAAAAAGATTCCTGCAATAGTAGAGGGTCCATATTATAAGGGTGTATCATATTATGGAGATAGTAATGTTTCTGTAATGGTAGTTGCTAAATGTAAGGAAGAAGATAGATATCAGGTACAAAGAGATCTATTACGTGAATATCGTGCTGTATTCCTTAAAAATGGTATTGATTTATCATTCCAGCAGGTTGTGCTTAACCAACCAGTTGCTTCTGGTATTGAGGTTACTGAATCTCAAAGAAAACAAGCTGAAAAATTTATGATTAATCAAAAGAAGCAATCTCAAGGTTTAGAAGAACAACAAGATTAATATTATAAAGAGAAAAGTATTTTCTTAAAAAGACTATGCTTTTCTCTTTTTTTTCGATATAATTAGAATACTTATATGGAGGTTTTTATGAAAAAGGGCGATTTAATATTTCATAAAAGTTTAAAATTTGGAGTAATTGATAATATTGAGGGGCTTTATTATACTATCAATTTTTTGGATTATGGACAAAGAGTAATATCAGAAGACTTTTTAAAAATGGATGATAAAATGATAGTAGAAATTCCTGATTATTTTATAAATAAAATAAATAGTGAAGATTTTTTTGAATCCTATAAGCTTACTACAATAGAGAAAGGAGAAGATTACTATCATCAAAATCTAGTAAAAAGCTTTTATATAAAAAATAAAAAATTTTTTGCTAAAGTTGAAGGTAATGATATTTATGATGTAGAAATTTCTTTCTCGAAAGAATCATCTTGTACCTGTCCTGTAGGCTATAAATGTAAGCATAGTGTTGCAGCCTTTTTAAAGCTTAGAGATAACATAAAAGAGCTTACCTCACTTAGAGGTAATGAAATAGAAAATGATTTTAATTTTTCAAAATATTTTTTATTTACTAAGGATGATTATATTGAACAATTTCCTATTAAAAGATTTCAAAATATTAAGAATGATATATTAGCTTTAGATGATATATCATTTATTAATTTTGTTAATGAAGCTTTTAACAAATATAATAAAGATAGAGTATATTCATTTATTAAAAACTATTGTATCTTTTTTATGTCTATAAAGGAATTAACTAATAGAGTAGCTAAAATACTTAATACTCCTGAGCATGCCGATGATAGAATAATTTTTAATAGAATTAAAAGAGAAACTACTATAGATATCAATAAAGCTTATTATAAAAATGATGTATTAAGTAGTTTAAATGGATTATTACTTGAAGATAAATATGAAGAAGCATTTAATGCTTTATTTGATAATTGTAGTCATATTAATTTTGATAATTATTATTATGATGAGATATTATCTAATTTATCTAAAGATTATGTTAATGATAATTTTGAAATTATTTATAAAAATTTAAAAGTTATTAATTCTGATAAGATAAAGAAAGTATTGAATTATTTAAATTTAGATAATTCTCTTAAATTATACATTCAAAGACCAAGCTTAATAGAGGATATTAATGTAATTACTAATTTTCCAGTAGAAGCTCAATTTTCTATATTAAATGAAATAGATCCTAATTTATCATATAGCTTTATACTTGATAATTATAATACTTTAATGAACTACCCAAAAGAATTAGCTCATATTGTTATTAGATTAATTAAAATAATAAAAACAAAAGCTAGAAAGGCTAGCTTATATAATATAATATCTAATTTACCACATGAAAGATATTTATTATTTTTATTAGAAACTAATGATTTATTTTTTAATGAAAAAAGATTAATGGAAGAACCATTAAATGATAATCTTTTATCTAGACCAAGCTATATGAAAATTAATTCAGATGATTTATTTTATTATTTTGATTTGAATTATTTTATTCATACAGATGATAATAATTTTTATTTAGATATAGAATTAGTATTTAATGATACAAATATAGCTAAAATAGAATTAATTGATATGGAAGAAGAATCATTAAAATCAATTGATTCTTTTAATAATTTGAATATAGCAAATTATTGTCTTGATTATGTATTAGATAATTATAAAGAAGATATTAATAATAAATATCAACTATTTATAAATGAAAAAGAAGCACGTGAGCTAGAATTAAGTCTAAAAGAAATAAATAAATCATTAGATGTAATAGAAAGAGATACAGTATTAACCGATTTAAATTCTAATCCTACTGTAAGACTTGAGGTTGAATTAGTTAAAATATATTCTGGATTGTCTTTAGAATTAAAAATAGGTAACGAACAATTATATAAGGTTAAAGATTTGCTTGATTTTGTAATGTTGTTTCTTAATAATGAGGAAAAGAAATATGGTAAAAAATTAACCTTTAAGCATGATACTGATTATTTAGAAAAGCCATATGATGAATTTATAAAATATTTAATGGAAATATTTATTCCAGGAGGAAGTTATTATTATCAATCCTCTTATAGAAATTCATTAAATGATAAGAATCTTAAGAAAATATTATATATATTAAAGAATACATATCTAAAATTTCATGATGTTAATTATTTATTATCATTAGATCCTATTGATGTTAAATATATTATTGATGATGAATATAAGCTTCAATTAAGTGGTATTGATAATAAAAACTTAATAATATTAATGGATGATACTTATTTTTATTTTGACAAAGATAATCAAAAAATAAATGTTTTAAATATTAATAAAAAGGAATATCCATTATTTAAATTATTTATTCAAAACCAAAATAAAACTATTAAGCCTATTAAAGAAAAAATAAGAGATGTAATTGTTTCTAGATATAAAGATAAAATAGAATTATCTGAAAGAATTAAATCAGATTTTAAGATTATTGATTTAGATATAGATGCATATTTTGATTGGACAAGCTATGGTATTACAGTTTCAAATAAGTATTCTAAAAATAACATACCATTAAATATTGATGAGATTAGTAATATTAGTGATTTATCTAAGCTTAATACCTATCAAAATTATCTTAAAAATTTAGGTTTTATTGATGGAGTAATGAGTGATGAGGATAATCAAATTAAATTCTTAAAAATGGATTTTTCATACCTTAGAAGTATCGCAACAGTCTATTTATCTGATGCATTAAGTAATAAAACTATTACTCAATTTAAAACTCCAATTGTTAGAATTCAATATAACAATAATATGCTTGATGCGTTTGTTACTGAAAGTGAATATAGTGAAGATGAATTAAAAGAAATATATAGAGCTTTAAAGAGAAAGAGAAAATATGTAATATTAGGTACTAATAATATTGTTGATTTAGATAATGAAGAAACAAATGAATTTTATCAAACTGTTACTGATTTAAATTTAAATCAAAAAGAACCTAATGAAAGAAATTATATTCCAACTTATCAAGTAATAAAAGCTTATGCTCATATTAATAATTGTCAAATTGATGATTATTTATCAAATATGGTAAATGAAATAAAGGAATATAAAAATTTTGATATTGAATTACCTAGTATTAATGCAGAATTAAGAGATTATCAGGTTGTAGGCTATAAATGGTTATCAATATTAAAAAAATATCATATTGGTGGTATTTTAGCTGATGATATGGGGTTAGGAAAAACCTTACAAATTATCACTCTTATTTTAGCTGATAATAGTGAATTACCTTCACTTATTGTATGTCCTAAGAGCTTAGTATTTAATTGGAAGAATGAATTTAATAAGTTCGCACCACAAATTGAAGCTATAGAAATTTATGGTGGTATGACAGAAAGAAGAAATATTATTTCTCAAATTGATCCTAATAAAAAGGTTGTATATATTATTTCATATGATTCATTAGGAAGAGATTTAGATTATTTAAATCATTATTTTAATTTTCTTGTGTTAGATGAGGCTCAAACTATTAAGAATGTTAATGCTAAAAAATCAATTAATGTAAAACAGGTTAATGCTTGTTATCGTTATGCATTAACTGGTACACCAATTGAAAATAATGTTATTGATTTATGGAGTATTTTTGATTTCTTAATGCCAGAATATTTTGATGAATTAAGTAAATTTAAGAGTAGATATTTAAATGATAATAAATATACTGATTATATTGCTAAAATGGTAGCTCCATTCATTTTAAGAAGAACTAAAAAGGATGTATTAAAGGATTTACCTTCTAAATATGAAAGAATTGTAACTTGTGAAATGAGTAAAGAGCAAAGAAAGATTTATGATTCTATTTGTAATGAGGCATTAGATAGACTTTATGTTGAAAATAAAAAGAGTATTGAGGTATTAGCATTATTAACTAGATTGCGTCAGGTATGTATCGATCCTAATTTATTTATTGAAAATTATAATAGTCCTAGTGCTAAATTAGAATTATTAAAAGAATTACTAAAAGAATATTTATTTGAAGGACATCGTATATTAATATTTTCTCAATTTGTTTCTGCTTTAAAATTAGTAGAAGAATATTTAGAAGAAATGAATATTAAATATTATATGATTACTGGTGATACTGATGCGAAAAAGAGATTAGAGCTTGCGAATAATTTTAATATCTCAAATGAAATTCCAGTATTCTTAATTTCTCTTAAAGCTGGTGGTACAGGTTTAAATTTAATTGGTGCTGATACAGTAATTCATTTAGATCCATGGTGGAATAGTAGTGCTGAGGATCAAGCGACAGATAGAGCGTATAGAATTGGTCAAACAAAGAATGTTGAGGTTATTAAGCTGATTTGTGAGGATTCTATTGAGCAAAGAGTTATAGAATTACAAAATATTAAGAAGGATATTATCGATAAATTAATCGCAAATGATGATCAAAGAATATCATCAATATCAATTGAGGATTTGCAATTTATTCTTAAAAAATAACAAAATTTGCTTATTTTTTAATTTTATATTATAATTAGTACACTAAAGGAGGACTAATTTATGGATTTAGTCATTTTAGCTGCTGGAATGGGCAGTAGATTTGGTGGTTTAAAACAAATTGAACCAATAGATAAATATGGAAATTTTATAATTGATTATTCTATTTATGATGCAAAAAGAGCAGGCTTTGATAGAGTAGTATTCATTATTAAAGAAGAAAATTATGAAATATTTAAAAATACTATAGGAAAAAGAGTTGAAGATAAGATTGAAACTCATTATGCATTTCAATCTCTTGATTTGATTCCAGAGGGTTATACTTTACCTAGTGATAGAGTAAAACCATTAGGTACAGCTCAGGCTATTTTAGCTGCAAAGCCTTATGTTAGTGATAAATTTATTATTATTAATGCAGATGATTTCTATGGTAGTGATGCTTTTAAGGTAGCTGCTGATTTCTTAAGAGGTTCAAATGATCCTAATACTTACGCTAATGTTGCGTATCGTGTAACTAATACTATGACTGAAAATGGTTCTGTAAAAAGAGGTGTATTAGTATTTGATGAGAATAAGAAGCTTAATTCTTTAATTGAATCTAAAATAGAAAAGGTTAATAATGATATTATCGCAACACCACTTGAGGGTGGTGATGTTATGAACATTTCTTCTGATACATTAGTTTCTATGAATATGTTCTGTTTTAATAAAAATATTATGGATTATATTGAAGAAGGATTTAAGCCATTTATGGAAGCAAATAAGAATAATTTGGCTTCTTGTGAATATTTAATTCCTACTGTTGTTTCAGATTTAATTCATGATAATAAAATTTCTGTTGATATTTTAGCTACTAAGGCAGTATGGTATGGTATCACTTATAAGGAAGATAAAGATAATGTAGTTAAATCATTAGAAAATCTAATGAATAATGGAGAATATCCAGAAGGAATTTGGAAATAATATTTAATGAATGATTATATAGCTTAGATAGATATGCTATATAATCATTTTTATTTTTTAAAGAAAAAAATTAATTAATTATTTTTTTAAAAAATATTGACTATTTACTTTTAGTATTGTACAATACCAAATGGTACATTTTAAGCAATTATCCACAATTGCCCTAATTTAATTATTTAATTTAGGAGGAAAAAACATGAATACTTTCATGGCAAACAATCAAACAGTTCAACACAATTGGTATGTAGTTGACGCAACTGGCTTAACATTAGGACGTTTAGCTACAGTTGTTGCTTCTTACTTAAGAGGAAAGCATAAGCCAATCTATACTCCACATGTAAATTGCGGAGATAATGTCATCGTTATTAATGCTGACAAAATCAAATTAACTGGTAACAAGTGGAATGATAAGCTTTATCGTAGACACTCTGAATACAGTGGAGGTCTTAAGACTCAAACTGCAAAAGAGGTTATGGAAAAGTATCCTACTAGAATGGTTGAAAATGCAGTATATGGTATGCTACCACATACAAAGCTTGGTGACCAAATGAGAAAGCAGTTATATGTTTATGCATCTAATGAACATCCACATGCTGCTCAAAAGCCAGTAGAATTAGTGGTAAAGGCATAAGGAGGATATAGAAATGGCAAAGAAATTAGTTCAATACTTAGGAACAGGCCGTCGTAAGAGCTCTGTTGCACGTGTATACTTACGTGCAGGTAAAGGAAAAATCACTATCAATGGTCGTGATTTTGAAGATTATATTCCTTCAGCAGCAGTTCGTTTAGACGTATTACAACCATTAGAGTTAACTGAAACAACTGAAAAGTTCGATGTTCTTGTTAATGTATGTGGCGGTGGTATCACTGGTCAAGCTGGTGCAATCCGTTTAGGTATTACACGTGCATTATTAGAGGTTAATCCAGATTATCGTGCTGTATTAAAGCCAGCTGGTTTAGTTACACGTGATCCACGTGCTAAGGAACGTAAGAAATACGGTCTTAAGAAGGCTCGTCGTGCTCCTCAATTCTCTAAGCGTTAATTGTTTGATAAAGAAAATTGCGAAAATAAAAGAAAAAGTCTCATTATTTCTCGAAATGAGGCTTTTTTTATTGCCTAAATAGATTGTTTTAGGTGATTAAGAATTAGACGTTGCCTAATTGTTGCCTAACGGTTGGTTAATATAAGGTTTTTAGATGGTTTTGTAATAGAAATCATCTTTTTTTATTTCTATAGGATTAGGCAACTAATTCATCTATAAATATGGTAACAATTACTTATAATCTTTAAAAATGTTAAATCCAACATAAAAAGGGGTTGACAACAAATGTTGCTTGTTGTAAAATGAAAATGTAGTTATCCAACGCTTAAAGTGGCTAACTAAATTTTCGAAGAAGGAGGTAGTGCTATGGCAAAAAGAAATCTTAAGAGAGCAAATGGTAATGGTTCTATTGTGAAGCTGAGCGGTAAACATAGAAAACCTTATGCATGTAGGGTATGTGTTAGAACTGAAACAAAAATAGATCCTGATAATCCATTAAATTCAGTTGTGGTTATAAAAAGAAAATATATTGGATATGCTGAAACATATGATGAGGCTGTTCGTATATTAGCTGATTATTTTGCTAAGCCGATTGACTTGGATTATAAGGATATTACATTTAAAGAACTTTATGAAATGTGGATCAAGACAAAAGAGGATACGGTAAGTAAATCTTGGTATAACTCTGTTAAAGCATCATTTAATGCAATGGAAGAATTGCATAATAGAAAGATAAATGACCTTAGAACTCACGATTTTGAGCTTTTGTTTGAGTATACAGATAAAATGTATCCTACAATGAAAAAAATGCTTATATTACTTCATCAAATGTTTGATTTTGCTGATTCTCACGATATGATCTATAAGAATTATTCTAAGTATATTAGTCTTGCTAAATATACTGGTAAAAATCCAAATAGCATCAAAAGAGATATCTTCAAAAAGGCTGATATTAAGCGTATTTGGAAGTACTCAAGTGATTTATATAATAGTATTGTTATCATTTTGATCTACACAGGTCTTAGAATCTCAGAGTTATTTGATTTAAAGAGAGAAGATGTTCATATTGAAGAACAATATCTTGATATTAAAGCAAGTAAAACAGAAGCTGGTGTTAGATTAGTTCCAATTGCAGATGTAATAATGCCACTTGTAAAGAGATGGTATGACAAAGGCAATGCATATTTAGTCTTTAACACTCGTGGTAACCAGTTTAAGTATCGCGATTATCGTGATTCATACTGGAATAAGCTAATGGAAGAATTAGGGTTGAATGAACATCGACCACATGATACAAGACATACATTTGTATCACTATATCAAAGTGTTGAAAATTCTGATGAGCGTATTTTAAAAAAGATTGTAGGACATCGTGGTACTCAAGATTTCACATTAAAGGTTTATACGCAGTTTGAAATGCAAAGACTTCTTGAAGAAGTAAATAAAATTGTTGTTTAGGAGGAAATTATATGGAAAATGATACTCGCAAATTATCTGATATTATATCTGATGACAAGTTGTGTTTATCTGTAAAAGAAGTTGCAAAAATTCTTGGACGTAGCGAATACTATGTTCGAGCTCTTGTGAGAGAACAAATAATCCCTGGTAAGTGCATTATGAGAAAGGGGCATCGAGGTTCGTATTTTATCTATAAAAACGAATTTCTTAAGATGATTGGATGTTGTTAAATAAAAAAAGATTCAACCAGTAAAACTAGTTGAACCATCTCTAATGTTATTTTAACATTTTTACTGTTTGAATACAATGTTAATACATTCAATAGTGATAATTATGGTAAAAGAAAAAAAGACTTTTATTATATATAAGCAATTTGCTCCGCTCGTATTAGGTCTTTCGAATGAAAAAGCAGGTTTGTTGTTCAAGGCACTATTTGATTATACGTTAGGTAATGAAATAATTATTCCTAAATCAATTGAACCTATATTTCCAGTTTTTAAGGTTAGTATTGATGATAATGACACAAAGTGGGAAGAGGAAAGACAAAAAAGAAGAGATGCTGGTAGCAAAGGTGGTAAAGCCAAAGCTAAAAATGCTAAGCAAGCATTAGCAAATCCTAGCAATGCTAACCAAAGCCAAGCAAAATTAGCAGTAAATGACAATGTTAATGCTAATGCATATGTAAATGATAATGAAAATGTAAATGAGAATGGAGATGAATCTCTTTCTTCCTCAAATAAATTTGAGGGAGAGTGTGATTTGATGAGACCAGAGTATGTTTTTGATTTATTTTGGAAGATTTATCCAAAAAGAGTTGAAAAGGGAAAAGTATTTGATTGGTTCGAACGTAATTATCGTTTATTAACAAGAAAATTTGTTGATAATATGCTTGGTACGATTAATGATTTTGTAAAGTACCACGTGCAGTGGAGCCAAGAAGGAGATAGATTCATTCCATATCCTTTGAAATGGTTAGAATCTGGTGGTTATGACGATGAATTGACACCAGAAGAAATGAAAGGGAAGAAACGAACAGATGAAAATGGTGGCTTTGATGAGTTATAAAAAAGAAGCTAACGGATGTTAGCCTCAATTAGTTATTCCAATTATTGTATTTTTGTCTTGCTAAGAACCTTGCAAACTTGGTAGCAAATTTATTGTTAAATTTAATAAAGCTATTGTATAAAGCTTCAAGTTGTGAATAATTTATTGTTTTAGTTTTATCTTTATATGTGAGTTTTATCTCATAGAAAGATTGGTCGTTATTAGAAACTCTAACACCTTTATTTACAACTTCTAGTTTTATACCATAGAAAGATAAGAATAACTGGAATTTAACGTAATCTATAGGATTACCTATAATTGCTTTATAAAAGTGTTCATTGTAATGCTTAGATAAATCATATAGCATAGTTAATTCATCTTTCATTGATGCACAGATAGATAATATGTCACCTGGTACGTCAATGTTATCATATTCATGCATATATATAGCTGATACAATTTCTTGTTCAGTATTACCTAGTAATAGAGAAATATTAGTAGGTGTTATATTATTCAATGCAAGTAGCATTTTGTTAATCAATTCTTTTGTGATTGGCTTTTCGCCAGTTCTTAATTTTAGGTAGTAAGATGACGATATCCCTAGGTCATTTATGATTTTTTCTTTGACATCATATTTATCTATAAGGGATTTGAATACTATTTTAGTAGGTGTTTTGTTTAGTTCAAAATTTGAATTGATTTTAGAGACAATTTCATCATAATTATTGGTTGTTTCAGCTAATCTATAATTATGGTTTTTGTTGTCCCAAACATTTTTAATGGCGTAATATTTATATTCGCTAAAATAATTAGATTTGTCTATTTCGAAAGATGAGTCTAATTCACTGAAGTTTTCTATTAACCAGTTGTTAATGTATTCATTGATTAATATTGAATTCTTTTCAACTGGTTTAGAGAGCTTATCTTTAAATTCATAATCAACATTGAAAAATAACGATAGGTATACAGCAGAAGCATATCTAATATCATTAGAGTAGTTATAACTATTTATGAAAAGATTAACAATAGATAATGTTTCGTTAAGATTATCTGTTAAATCATTTAATGCATATTTTTTAGCCTCTTTAACAAGATTTCCTGTAAACTCTGTAATAGATTTAATCTCGTCTTGTGATAAGTTTAAAATGCTTGAAATTTGAGGCATATAATCAGAGCCAGATCTATCATTAAGTTCTATTAAAGAGTAAGCTTGTTCGCTTATTCCTAGTGTTTTGGCTATGTCATCACCTTTTAGTTTTTTTTCTAAACGTTTAGATATTAATATTGTTTGCCTATTAGATTTAATATACTCATGCTTTATTAAATCAACAGTTGGAATTTTATAAAATTTCATATTATCACCTATCGTGTTGATTATAACATTTTTATCAAAAAATATAAATAGTATTGTAGAAAAGAGGAAAATAAAATGGATGAAAATATTAAAAAAATAGAGGAATCTATGATTATAGAAGATTCTGAATTATTATCTGAAATGTGCAATCATGATTTTGACATTGTTAATTGTAAGAAAATGATGATAAAAATATCTAAAGGATTATTATTTTTAAATTCTTTTGAATTAAGGATGAGAGACGATTTCAAAACTGTTTATGATTCATTATTTGACACGTACTATGATTGTTTTAAATATATTAGAAAGTTTATAAATGAATCAGAAAATGCATTCGAATGTACAACTCTAAAATTGTTAATGATTCTATTGAATTACACAAAAGAGAATCTTCGTTACAGTGATTATTTTGATTGTTTATAAGATTTATAAAATAGGATGTATCATCTGAAGAAATGAGCCGTAGGCTTAATCCTTGATAAAGGGGATAACTTACTATCCCCTTTACAAGGGTGTGGCTTATTGATGATACATCAAGAAAGGAAATTAAAATGAATTATGGTATTTTTAGAATTAAACCTATAAAGAATGAAGGTTATTTAGTTAACATTACTAAACACAATTCAAGAGCCAATTTAGATATGCCATCACTTAAATATTGTTCAGATAAATATGGTGATGGATTATCACCAATAAGAGGTACTGGTGATTATTTAAAAGATTTTAATAATGCTTTATTTACCCATACAGAATTTGATGAAAATTTTGATATTACAACCGGTTGTTGCAATACCACTTCAATAGTTCCTAGAATTCAAAAGAATTCTATTTTAGGATATGATATTGTATTTACAACTTCAGAATCAATTGGTGATGATGCTGTATATAAAGAATGGTATAAAGACAATTTAGAGTTTTTAATTAAACATTTTGGCAAGGATAATGTACATTCAGCATTTATACATGATGATGAACAATTTGAAGGAAAAAAGACTCCTAATCATATGCATATTTTTGTCACACCATTTTGGGAAGGAAAAGGCAGATGGATTTTAGGGGCAAAGCATTTTACTGGTACAACAAATGAATCTAGCGGTAAACAAAAATTATCAAAACTTCAAGATGATTATTACAATGAAGTTAGCAAAAAATATGGTCTTGATAGAGGATTGAAAGGCTCTAAAGCAAAGCATTTAGATCCGTCTGTTTTTAAAGCAAGAAAAGAACAATTAAATGAATATTATAAGAAAAATCCAGATGCTGTAATAGTTGAAAGAATGGGAAAAAAATGGGATTGGTTTACTAATCTATCGACTGAAAATCAAATACTATGGATTGAAAAAGCATTTAATAGATTAAAATCAGATGATATAAGAGCCGAGGCAAAAGAACATTATACTGAAATGCTTAATAAAATCCAAAAGGAAAAGCCAGAGCTTTTATCACTAATTGGGGGATTGTTAAATAAGATAAATATTGCAAATGGCAATACTTCATTAAAGAACTTTAAAACTGGATTAATAAAGGATACTCAAGGAGTAAAAATATCTAATTATCAAGAGTTTGCTGTGTCCTGCTTTGCTGTAGGCTTTATTAAAGGACTCCTAGCTGGAAATGTCAGCGATAATAGAGGAAGTGTTAATACAATTCAAAAGAGTTCTTTAGTTGAATTATATATGTATGAATATGGATTGGATTTTTCAGAGGCTGTTAAGCTTGTTGAAAAGAAAAGAGAAGCACAAGAAGAAATTTGATATTAGAATGTTTCAATTATTGAATCGAATAAAATATAAAAAAATGATGAAAATGTTTTCCTATAGTTTCTGATATGTTTTTTCTCAAAAAAGCTTAATATATGATTGATTATATAAAATAAAACACAAATTTTTTAAGATTTTTCTCCAAAAGGCTAATTGATTATTTTTATTAGATTTGACTGATGATTCTTATTGTGCTAAAGTACTTTTAAATCGATATATGTTAGGCCTGATAATATCAATAAAGATTTAGAAGAAGGTGACTTTATGACAATAGAATTAAATGAAGAAGAAGCTCAAACATTAAAGGGGATTCTTTTGGTTGAAACAAATGAACTTAATGAGCTCGTTCATCAAACTGAAATTAATGAAAAAGATAAGAAAGAATTGACAGTTGAGCTTGAAAGAGTAAATTCAATAATAAAAAAATTGAATTAGATTTTTAAATGTTATGTTTTTCTTTATGTATTTGATGAGAAATCATAAAAATTTAATAATTAATTAAAAAAAAATGACGAGAAATCATTAAATTGTGCTATAATCTTTATGCATGGAGGGAATCAAAATGTTATCTTATAATAAACTATGGAAACTTTTAATTGATAAGAATATAAATAAAACTGATTTGCATGAGATTACTGGCCTTAGTCAATCGACTATTACAAAATTATCGAAGGGTGAAAATGTCAATACTGATGTGCTAGAAAGAATTTGTGTTGCATTGAATTGTAAGATAGAGGATATAGTCGAGGTGGTTTATAAATAGTATGGGTGAAGATATAAAAATAGAGCGTGTTTGGGCTATGCCAAATAAAAACACTTTTGACATAAAACCTATTCATGATTTATTAAGTGAAGAAGTAGACAATAGTTTGCTTTGGATAGACCCTTTTGCAAATAAGAATAAATTAGCTAGGATTACAAATGATTTGAATCCTGAATATGAAACTGACTATCATATTGATGCATTAGATTTTTTACGTTTGTTTGATTCTAACGCAATTGATGGAGTTCTTTATGACCCTCCTTATTCACCTAGACAAGTTAGTGAATGTTATAATGATTTTGGTTATAACGTTACATGGGATACTACTAAAGCATCTTTTTGGTCAAATCATAAAAAAGAGATATCTAGAATTGTTAAAATTGGCGGAAAAGTAATTACTTTTGGTTGGAATAGTGGAGGAATAGGAATGAAGTATGGATTTCAAATTCAAAGAATTTTGATGGTTCCTCATGGCGGGTGGCATAATGACACTATATGCGTAGTCGAAGTTAAAGTTAAAAATGTATCTATTGGAGAGGAAATTTTGGAGGCCAATGATGGAAATAGACAATAATTATAAAAGAAAATATGACGAAAAATGGAATTTTAAAGATGGAAGTATGAAAGACTTAGTTCATGGATTACATCCATATCCAGCTATGATGATGCCATTGATTGCAAGAACAATGTTTAATGAGTATGGTAAAGGGGAAAATACGGTTTTTTTAGACCCATACGTTGGCTCTGGCACTACTTTAGTTGAAGCACAATATTATGGCGCAAAAAAAGCATTTGGAATTGATTTGAATCCGTTAGCTGTTTTGATTTCTAGAACTAAGACGGAAGTAATAAACTTGGAAATGGTCAAAGCGAAAATCGACGAGTTTGATTCTTACTTAGCCGGTAATCCAGTTGCTGTTGCTCCTGAGTTTTCAATTAGAAACTCATGGTTTAGTGAAAAAATGATAAATGAGTTAGCTATAATAAGAAATTTCTTTTTCAATATGGAAGATAATACAGTAAATGATTTTTTTAAAACTTCATTTTCTGAAGTTGTAAGAAGTGTATCAGAGACACGAAATGGTGAATTTAAACTATATAGAATGTCAAAGAAGTCATTAGAAAAATTTAACCCTGATGCAATAGGTATGTTTAGAGAAGTTATAAAAAGAAATTTTGAAATACTTAAATCGATTAGTTATAAACGCAGTACTGAAATAGAAATATTTAATGATAATACTATGAATATACCTAAGTATGATGAGTTGGTTGGGGGAGTTGATTTGATAATTACCTCTCCTCCATATGGTGACAGTCATACAACAGTTGCTTATGGTCAGTTTTCTAGGCTATCAAATGAATGGCTAGGATTCGCAGAAGCAGGGTCTTTAGATAGAAGATTGCTTGGCGGGGCAAGAGTTAAAGATAGAGTATTTGATATACAAGAACTTGACGAAGCAATCGAAGAAATAAAAGAACGAGATAAAAAGTTTACTCGTGAAAGATGGTGGGAAGTTACAGCTTTTTATAATGATTATGAAGAATCGATAAAATCTGTTGCAATTACAGTGAAAAAAGGTGGACATGTAGTCTATGTTGTTGGAAATAGAAGAGTTAGAAATGTCGAATTACCAATGGATGTTATAACATATAAAATGTTTGAAAAACTTGGATTTGAACATGTAGTGACTCATGTTAGAGATATTTTGAACAAAAGAATGCCTTCTAAAGCTTCTCCTTCAAATGAAGAAGGCGAAGGTATATCTACAATGATGAATGAGTATATCGTTGTAATGAAGAAAAAATAAATAATTATAATACATAAAACTCTTAAGTTTCGTACTTGAGAGTTTTTTTGTTTTTGGGTAAAAGTCACCCATAGGTGTCATTTTCCTCATACGAAAAGAATATAATATTGCTGAAAGGAAGCGATAATATGTCTAATATTTCGTGGTTTGACCAGAAATGTGCCGAAAAAACATATAAAAAATGTTGCGAGAAAGGCTTGAGTAAATACTCAGAGATTGCTGTAGAACTAGGACTATCAGAATCTTTTGTAAAAGCTATTTTTTCTGAGCACAGAAAAAAATTAAATTTATATCATTTAATAAAATTATCATATGCATTAAATTGTACTTTGTATGATTTTATCCCTAATCAAAAAGATTATGCTTTCAAGTATGGTGAAGATATAGACGAAGAAGAAGGTTTTTATAAATCGATAGAGGAGGAAGACAACTATGAATAAAGAAGAAGAACTAATTGAAAAGTTTAAAATCATTAAGTCTAGAGGATGGATACCTACAAATAGGCACGGAGACCAGTGCTTGGGAAATGCATTTGAGGATTTAATAGGTAAAACAGAGGATAATAAGTCTGAGGCAGATTACTTTGGTATAGAATTAAAAGCCCATAGGACAATAACTAAATCAATGGTATCTTTATTTTCGAAATCTCCATCATATCCTAAAGGAGTTAATACATATTTACGTGAAACATATGGCGTCGTTGAAGATGATTATGGTAAAAAAGTGTTAAATACTACAGTTAGTGGATTGAAAGAAAACACCCATCGAGGTGGATACGGTTTTAAAGCTGTAGTAGATAGGGAAAATGAAAGAATTTTATTACAAGTGCGAAATCTAAGCACAAATGCAATAGTTGACGATGAGATTTTTTGGAGCTTTTCTGTTTTAGAAAAGGCATTAGAAAAGAAAATCAAAAAAGTTGCTGTTTTATATGGTGATGAAAAAATCGAAGAAGGTCAACATTTTGTCAGATATACGAGTATGAGAATTTTGGAAGGATTAACATTTGAAAAATTATTAAGTAGTATTGAAGAAGGCCTTTTATTAATTGATATTAGAATTGGTGTTTATGCCAGCGGGAAAAATGCAGGGAAAACTCACGACCATGGCACTGGATTCAGAATTCATTTGGAAAATTTATTAAATACATATGGAAAAGTAAGGGTAATTGAGTAATGAGTAAAAAGACATACAAAGAGTTGTTACAAGAAAAATTTGATGAGTTAAAAAACAAATGGCATCAAACAAATAGAAAAGCTGGAGATGAATGCCTTGGAAATACATTTGAGGATTTGATAGGTAAAAAAGAAGACAATTTGTCTGTCGCTGATTTTGGTGACATAGAAATAAAATCGCATAGGATATCAACGAATTCAAAAGTATCATTATTTTCAAAGTCACCAAATGGTAGAGGAGTCAACTCTAATTTGAGAAAAAAATATGGTCAAGTAGATGATGATGGTTATACAGTTCTAAATGTTTGCGTTTCTACAACTGAGTATTCACAATATAAGGATGAATATAAGTTCAAATTAGAAGTAGATGATGATGCGAAAAAAATATGGTTACTTGTCAAAGATAAGAATGGCAATGTTGTTGAAGACAAAAATATTGGAGAGAAAAATGGAATCTTCTGGGAATTTAAAAAGATAGAAAATGTTATTGATAAAAAAATCAAAAACATAGCCATAGTCTATGGTGAGGAAAAGACAGAAGAAAAAGTTCATAAAGTCAAATTTACAAAAATAGTTTTCATCATGAATATAACGTTTGATAATGTAATAAAAAAAATAAAATCTGGAGACTTATATTTAGAACTTAGATTAGGTGTTTATAAGAGTGGAAAAAACATGGGAAAAAACCACGACCATGGCAGTGCTTTTAGAATGCCTATTGGGACTTTATTAACTATAAAAGATGAAAATGATAATGTGATAGAACAGATTGAATCAAATGATTCTATAGGCATTAGTTGTGATTAGGATAGTAATAATTCAAAGAAAGCATTAATTATAAGTTGAATCGCTCATTACAACGACATAAATCTTTGCTACAAAAATCAAAATCTTTGCCTCATTTTTAGAAATCCTTGCTACTTTTTATAGTAAAAAGCTAGTAAAAAGCAGTAAAAATGTTGCAAAATTGGAAAAAATCACAAAAAATAACCCACAAAGGTGACAAAAAAGACCGTTTATAAAAACAAAAAGAGCCACTCAAAATTTGGGTGGCTTTATTTCTTAACTGGCGTCCACGACTGGATTCTAACCAGAGACCTACGCTTTAGGAGGAATACATATGGAGAGTTTATTGTAATAGAAGATGCTACAGAAGAAAGTACTGGAAGGAAAATTTTGCTGATTTAATTATGCAGGAAAGCGATGAGCATCTTTTTGATTTCTTTCATCAGTTATAATTTCTATGGTATGAATGAATCAGATAATTTGATTTTAAGATAGTGGTATATTAGTGGTATATCTAATGTACCACTAAGTATAAAAATAGATGTACCACTAATATACCACTAAGTATAAAAATAGATATACCACTAATATACCTCTATGATTCCTTAAAATTATATTATTGATTAATAAAAATCTCTGCTATCAAAATCAAAATCTTTGCCTCTTTTTTAGAAATCTCTGCTACCATTTATAGTAAAACACAGTAAAAACGTTGCAAAATGGTAAAACTCGAATAAGTGGTGACAAAAAAGACCGTGTTTGAAACTGAGAAAAAGTACCAGCATTTTATATAAATAGGATATTATTAGAACTTACTTATTATAAATAACTTTGACTATTGGTTCCATATTTGTTATACTATTTTTGTAAGAGAATGGAAGAGTTCTTAAAATATGGGACATAAAGTAATATGGGTGGATTTATATAATCTTGTTGGAATGAGCGAATTTATATAAATATTATTAAATTATGTAAACTATTTTAATAACTAGGCCGATGATGTATTGGATGCCATAGGTGTATTCTTTTTTTGTCATCGCCAATAGAAGTTCTCCTTACAAAAAAATGTAAAGGAGATTTTTTTATGAACAAAGAGGAATTAGAATTAATTCAAAACACAATTGATTATCATTTTGATAATGATGATTTGCTTCAGCAAGCTTTTACAAGAAGAAGTTATACTGAAGAGAATGGTAGTGAAAACAATGAGGTTCTAGAGTTTATTGGTGATAAAGCTCTAGATATTGTTGTTATGAAGGTGCTAATGAAAAGATTTGGTCATATCACTGATGGTGACTACCAAGAATTTAAAACTAAATATGATGAGGGTAAATTCACCGAGATTAAGAAAGAATTGGTAGAGCGCAAGATGCTTTCAAGATGCATTGATAATCTTGGCTTTAATCAATATTTAATTATGGGAAAAGGTGACAAAAAGAAAAATGTCCAAGAAGAAGAATCTGTAAAAGAAGATTTATTTGAGGCAATAGTTGGTGCAGTGGCGATTGATTCTGATTGGGATTTTAATGCAATTGAAGAAGTTGTAAAAATGATGCTAGATTTTAATGCTTTTTTTAACAAAAAAGAAAATGAAATCGAATATGTACAAGAAGTACAAGAATGGTCTCAAAAAAATCATAATGAGTTACCCAATTATTCGTTTTATGAAACTTATGATGGATATAACTGTACATTATATTTGCCAGGGATAAATTATAGGTTTGATTCTAATGCTAAGAGTAAAGCTGGAGCTCGTTTCTTAGCTGCAAAAGAGGCTTATGAATATCTAGATTATAATGATTTGCTTTATAATATGGAAGATGAAGTTGGTGAGCCTGATTATGAAAGGGCAATTAATCAATTACAGGAATTATACCAAAAAGGATTTATTAATAAGCCAGAATATGTATTTGAAGAAGAACAAGATTATAGTGGCAATTCAATTTGGGTATGCACATGCTATATAAATGGTATTGATGAAAAATTTACTAATGAGTCATCTAGCAAGAAAGAATCAAAAAAAGATAGTGCATATGATATGGTATGTTATTTGCTAGAAAGATCTAACCCAAACGAAGAAGATAATTATTATGAGGAGGATGAGTGGGATGATTAATCCGTTATTACCTCTTCAAAATCAAGAGTCTATAGAAAACTTCACGAAAATGATGGATCAAATAATTCATGAGAATGAACTGGCTTTAAAGAAGATTTTTAGTAAAGAAATAAAAGAATCTTTTCTGATTACAATTCTAAAAAAAGTAAAAATGTCATATCCAGATATTTTGAAAAATTATCCTAATGCTTTTAATCTAAACCCTGTTAATTTTATGGCTGGTAATGATGATAAAATTGATTATGATATTTGTTGTCACATAGTTGGTATACATAAATTTAATATGTTGTTCTTGCGAGATGATGAGAGAGGTTCTTTTCAAAACGATTCAAAATATCAAGATAAGCTAGTTAATCAAGTCATTGAACATATAAAACTAAGAAGCTATGGAAGTTCATTCTTTAGAATGAAACCAATAATGTCTGGGGATAGATTCCTATATTTCCCAATAGGATATGATATGTTTGTGATTACTTCGTATATGTATTTGTTGCTTGATAATCCTGATATTAAAGGACATAAACTATTCCATTTCTTTCATTCAATCCTAAATGAAAGTATAAGCGCATTAACTCTTATTGAAAACGGATTATTAATACAGGCTTATCCTCAAATAAGAAATTTAATTGAATTATATTTTAAATATGAAGTGTTATTTGATAAGCCAGAGGGATTAAAAGAATATTATAAGTTTTGTGACTATGAGATAAATTATAATTCATATAATGAATTTGATGATGAATTTAAAGCAAAATTCGAGCCTCATAGAGAAGAAGCAAGCATTACAGAATATCTTCACTATGGGTGGATAGATTCAATTTTTAACTTTAATTATCTAGAAAAAGAAAAAAAGTATTCACTTCCAGGATTATATAATTATTTAAAAATGATTCATTCTAAAAAATCAAATATTGATGATTTAAAATTACTTCATAACATATGTCATGCATTTAGTCATGGTTCTACGATATCAAAAGCATATTTGCTTCAATCATTCTTTGAATTAATTCCAGGTTTATATAATGTTTTAAGAGCTATATTAATTGACATGTGTAACATTATGAAACAAGATGTCATTATAAACGGAATTAACATTAGAAAAAAGATGGAATCTGATTGGGATATCTTATGTGAAAAATCAAAAATAATGACAATGGATAAAGTTAAATTATATTATGGAATAAAATAAAAAACTTTGACCAGAAAAACTAAATCTTTGACCGAAAAATCAAAAAAGTTTGACCATAATATTAGTTGAAGTGTCTAAAAAACACTAAAAATGTTGCAAAATCAATATAAGATATATGAAATCCATTAAAAATGTGATTTTTAAAACCATACAAATTTTATCTAGCTTTGATATAGAATGCTTAGCAATGCTAAGTTTTGCTATTGTATGTTTAGCATTGCTTTTTAGATATACCACTAATATACCACTATGGTGATTTATTGGAATGATATTTTGAGTACTTGAAGATTATATTTTATACTAAATGTTTGTAAAGATAAAGAAGGACAAACAAAAAATGCTACGAATATAAATTCTTTAAAAAAGATAATTGACGGTAAATATAATGATCTATACGATAGTTGCATCATAAATAAATTAAAAGAGAATTATTTTGAATAGAATAAGAGGTTTATAATCAAAACACATTGGTGTATAATAATATCGGTAATATAGTGTGTTATCGGTGAATATGTAGCATTTGGTTGCCTAATGGTTGCCTAATGTTTAAAAATTTAATAGCATCAAAAAAACACTAAAAATTCTTATAATAATGCGATTTTTATTGAAATTTTCTAGTTTTTTGACAATTCTCTAAGAGATAATTAGTTGTTCATTTATAGATGAAAAAATTCTCTAAGCGTTAATTGTTTGATAATAGTAAAATTGCGAAAAAATATAAAATTAGCTCAGGATTTCTCGGCCTGGGCTTTTTTTTGGCTTTGTTAAGCCATTTTTTAAGGTTTGTTGGTAAATTTGTTACTTTAATTTGTTTTTGATAAAAGAATGTAATTACTATGCATTTTTATATCGTAACTAACAAATAACTAACAAATTATGCTAAGAGGAGTGGATTCAACATTTACAAAGAAATTAACAGGATATAGTGCTGGTAATGTTGATGAAGATGTTTATACTCATATTGGTATTGGTGATTTATATAAAATTGTTAATGATGCATTTGAGGAGGATATGAAATATGTGGGGTAAAAAGAAAAAATCAGATCGTTTATTATTCGTTAAAGATGTAGCAAAGATATTACATATTAATGAGCAATCAGTTAGAGAATGCATTAAAAGAGGATATTTAGCAGGTGTTGCGATGAGAGTTGGGGATAATTCAAGATTAACCTACTATATAATTGTAGAAGATTTTTATCAAAGATTAAAAATAAACCCAAAAAAATTAAAGTTGAAGTAGTAACCAAGGTTTGAAATATAACCTTGTTTTTATATTTTTCTCAAAAAATATCTATAAGCTTGTATAATTGTTATTTTTGAATGGATTTTTCTCAAACTTCATAGCCAATATATAGGATTTATGATAAAATAACAACTAGAGTGTACGTTTTAGAGGTAATAAATGGAAAGATTAGAAGAGTTAAAAAAAGCATTGAAAAGTTCAAAAAATGTGATTAACTTTGATTAATTATTTACTTTTAAATAGGTGTTTTGGAGGAGAAATATATGCTACTAGAATCAATTAGAATAAAAGGATTTAGAAATTTTGAATCATCAATTATAAATTTTAACAAAGATACTTTGATTATTGGCCCTAATGACATTGGTAAGACAAATCTAATATATGCTTTAAGAATATTACTTGATAGAAGTTTATCACAAGATGATTTAACTATGAAAGAATCTGATTTTAATATTAACAATATATCAAATGAATTATCAATTGTTGTATGCTTTAATAGTTTTGACAAAAAAGATGATGAAAAAATTATATCCAAATATGGAAAATTTAGAAATAATGATGATGGGCGACTTTTTATCGGTTATAAAGCATATCGTTCCAATGAAGAACCTTATGAGTTTTATATTGGAGATAATTGGAATATAGTTGATAATCCTTTATGCAAAATCGATGGACGTGGTTATACGAGTTCGATTTTTTTAGCTTACTTGGATAGTTCTCGTTCGTTAGGTAATTACTTAAAAACTTCTAAAACTAGAATGATCAATAGATATAAAAACAATAGAAATCCAGAAGTGATTAATAATGATAAAGAAATATTAGATAACGCTAAAATTAATTATAATACCGCAAACATGCAATTAGAACAGATTTCTTATGTGAAAGAATCTGCTGGTTTTATTTCTAGTAAAATTGATCATTTTGGAGAAGGCAGAAATAATGTTGTTCTATCTACTGTTGATTCGTTTGATGAATTTGAAAAAAAATTAGAATTAGTTTCTTTTGTTGATGGCAAGAAAATAGAAATTGGCGGCGATGGTAGAAGTAATGAAATTTATTTAATTATGTGGATAGAGGAACAATTAAATTACGCAAGAGAAAAAAGGTGTGCGATTTTATTTGCAATTGAGGAGCCTGAAAATCATCTATATTTTCCTTTGCAAAGTTTAGTCTCTAAATATATTCAACAGAATTTACAAAATTATCAATTTATTGTTTCTTCACATTCTCCTGTTGTATTTAATGACTTCAATCCTTCATCAATAATTAGACTAAAATATGGTTCTACTAATAAAACCGTGGTTGCAAATAATGGATGTTGTAAAGAAATAATTGAACCATTTTATACATTCGGATTCAGGCATAATATTATGACAAATGAAATGTTTTTTGCAGACAGTGTATTGTTAGTAGAGGGAGTGTCAGAAAGATTGCTATATTCTGCCATTTCTAAGGCTGACAATAATATTTTAGAAAAAAGTAATACTCGAGTAATACAAGTTGATGGAGTAGGATTTAGCGTATATGTAAAGATTCTTAAATCGTTAGGAATTGCTTTTACAATTAGAACGGATAATGACTTTATTCCTGTGAAATATGGTACAGGAAGAAAAAAGACTAAATATTACTTAGGTGGACTACTAAGACTTATATCTATATATGAAGATTTTTCTCTTGGCAATTATATTTTTGATAAAGATAAGTTTAAAAATTTAACTCAAAAGCGAATTCCTAAGGATTTGAAAAGTTTGTTCAAAGATTATGTTAAAGAATTGGAAAATGTAAATCTATTTTTATCAAAGGTTGATTTAGAGTATGATACCTATAATTCCCCTTTAAAAGAAACTATTGATATGTTCTATAATGGGAAAGGAATTAATTCGAACGATATAATAGATGAAATGAGAAAGAGTAAAGGGAATAATATGTTTGAATTACTTCAGTTTATACCGGATGAAAAATTGAAATTAATTGATAAGAATACAAAATTGGGTCGACCACTATTTAATGCTATAAGAATGGGTGAAAAACATGCTGACGTACAATGATTTATCACAAGAACAAAAAAATGTAGTTGAATCAGATGGTAATGTTGTGGTATTAGCTTGCCCAGGAAGCGGGAAATCAACTACAATTAGTTTTAAGATTTCAAAAGAACTATCAGCGGTTAATGATTATCAAGGCGTTATTGCAATTTCATACACCAATAAAGCAAGTAAAGAATTAGAAGAAAAAGTACAGAAATTGTCATCAAATGTTAAAAATTCTTTTTTTGGTACAATTGACAAGTTTTGTTTAATGGAAATAATTGTTCCTGGAACCATTAAAAATAACATCGAATTAAAAGTGTTATTAGATGAGATGATTGAAATTGATGGATTAACAAAAGAACAAATAAAAAATTTATCTTATGAGGAATTATTAGAATATCAAAAGCAGCAAATATGTGATGGAAAAGTTTTTTTGAGGTTAATAGCTTTTTTTGCGGATTATATATTAAAAAACAATGACATTGTAATTCAATATATAATTTGCAAGTATAGAGCGATATTTATTGATGAATTTCAAGATTGTGACGAATATCAATATTCTATTTTTAATTATTTGGTTAAAAAAGGATTAAAGGGTGTTGCTGTAGGTGATCCCGCTCAATCTATATTTGAATATGCTCATAAAAGTTCAAAATATTTAACATCTTTAGCTTCTAATACAGAATTTAATGTATTCACATTAAATAAAAATCGTAGATGCCATCAATCGATTATAGATTACTCTACACGATTTATTTCGACTAAATATTCAACTACACCTCAAGTAGATTTAAGAGTTGGAAGAATTTTACTTCCAGGTAAGGAAATTGATATTGCCAAATACATAGATTCAAAAATAGATAGTATTAAAAACAAGTATTCTATAGATAATTTATCTGAAATTGCTATTTTAACTAGATGCAATCGTACCGGACAAATAATTAAGAATAGTTTAAAAACATCATGTATTTTGTTTGATGAAACCGAACTTGAGAAACTTGCTAAATCATCAATAGATGCTCAAGCCTGTATTGAAATTATTAAGTATTGCTATGATAGTGATTCTGCGCAAATTGCGGAAGATATTGTTGAAACATTTTGTTCACGCAATTTATCTAAAAAGAAAAAAGAACAGTTAATAAATGAGATACAAAGTCTTAAAGATAATGTTTCTTACGAATTTTTTATTAATGTTGTAAGTTCTATTTTAGGTAGACCGGTTTTAATGAAAGTGGCTGACGAATTGAATAATTCATTAAATGACGAAGATATTTTAAGTAATATCTTAACTATTAATGACAATAAGGTTTCTATAATGTCTATCCATAAGTCTAAAGGTCTTGAATTTGATTTTGTATAGAACAGCACTTTATTTCAGGGCATAATTATCAAATTATTTAAGGAT
>CAMEJG010000009.1 GCA_945919465.1 uncultured Anaeroplasma sp.
TTATCCATCCTAAGCAATTAGTAAAAGATGAAAATGGTCTTAGAATTCCACCATATATGTTTATATTCATTTTATAAATTCATACATTTCATAATGGTTTTTTGATGCATTTTGAGTTATTTTTGGTGAAAACTCGAAAAATCCGTTGAGACGAATTTTTAATTTTCGCTAAAAAAATCTCAAAGAAATAGAATTGCAATCTAGCAATAAAATGAAATATGTGATACAATAAGACTATCTTAAGGAGCTGGTAATTATGATATTACAATATGCCCAATTTAATATAACTATTATCCTGTAAGGCTTAAGCTTTGCAGGATTTTTTGAGAAAAGAGGAAATAAATACTATGATTAAAACAAAAGAAATAACAATTTTAGAGAAAGATTATTTAGAGGATTTAAATAAAATAAAAGAAACTATTAGAACTAACCAAGCTAAAGCAATGGTTGTAGTTAATAGTGCCATGATTATGACTTATTATGAAATAGGTAGAATTATCAATGAAAGAAAAATATGGGGAAATAAATATATTGAAAGATTATCCAATGATTTAAAAGATTATGGAAAAGGATATTCTATTCAAAATCTATATAGAATGTCTTTATTTTCAAAAGAATTTTCAACTGAAGAATTTTTCTCACAACCTGTGAGAGAAATATCATGGGGAACTTTATCTAATATAATTATACCTAGATCAAGCTCTCATGAAGAAATTTTATGGTATATCAATCAAACCCATAAAAATAGATGGTCAAGAAGCCAAGTAGAATTACAATTTAAAGCTAAAGCTTATGAAAGATATTTAATAAATCCAGATACTTCTATACAAGATAGTGAAGTAGCTATTAATTCTGAATTAAATGAAATAGTAAAAGATACCTATGTTTTAGATTTCATAGGAGTAAATGATATAATTTCTGAAAACAAATTACAAAATAGTATATTATCTAATATTCAAAAATTTATCTTAGAACTAGGTCAAGGTTTTTCCTTTGTTAGAGAAAAATATAGATTACCTATTGATGATATAGAATATGAAATAGATCTTTTATTTTATCATATTCCTAGTCATTCATATGTTGTTATAGAATTAAAAACAACAAAGTTCAAACCTGAATATATAGGACAATTATTATTCTATACAAATTATATTGATGAATATATTAAAAGCGATTTAGATTCGCCTACTATTGGTATTGTACTATGTAGTGAAGCTAATAGCGTTGTATGTAAAACAACACTTAAGAATATTAAAAATTTAGCAATTTCAAAATATAAGGTGATTGAAGAATTAACAGAGTATTTAGAAAGAAAGTTAAATGAAAAATAATATTTTGAGTTTTTCTATCGCTCACCCACAAGGTAATCCGTTGAGACGAATTTTTAATTTTCGCTAAAAAAATCCCAAAGAAATAGAATTGCAATCTAGCAATAAAATGGAATATGCGATACAATAAAAATATCTTAAGGAGCTGGTAATTATGATATTACAATATGCCCAATTTAATATAACTATTATCCTGTAAGGCTTAAGCTTTGCAGGATTTTTTGAGAAAAGAGGAAATAAATACTATGATTAAAACAAAAGAAATAACAATTATTGAGAAAGGTTATTTAGAGGATTTAAATAAAATAAAAGAAACTATTAAATATAACCAAGCTAAAGCTATGGTAGTAGTTAATAGTGCTATGATTATGACCTATTATGAAATAGGCACTATTATTAATCAAAGAAAAGTATGGGGAGCAAATATATTAAAAATCTAGCTAATGATTTAAAGGAATATGGGAAAGGATATTCTTATGATAATTTAAATTACATGAGAAGATTTTCTTTTGAATTTTCTTATCATGAAATATTCGAGCAGCCTGCTCGACTAATTGCTTGGTTTACTTATGTAATTATTATGCAAAAGTCACATTCTCATAAAGAAATGCTATGGTATATTGAACAAACATATAAAAACAAATGGTCAAGAAGCCAAGTAGAACTACAGTTTAAAGCTAAAGCTTATGAGAGATATTTAATTAATCTAGATACTTCTATACAAGATAGGGAAGTATCTATTAATACTGAATTAAATGAAATTGTAAAAGATACTTATGTTTTGGATTTTATAGGAGTAAATGATATTACTTCCGAGAAGAAATTACAAAATAGTATATTATCTAATATTCAAAAATTTATCTTAGAACTAGGTCAAGGTTTTTCCTTTGTTAGAGAAAAATATAGATTACCTATTGATGATATAGAATATGAAATAGATCTTTTATTTTATCATATTCCTAGTCATTCATATGTTGTTATAGAATTAAAAACAACAAAGTTCAAACCTGAATATATAGGACAATTATTATTCTATACAAATTATATTGATGAATATATTAAAAGCGATTTAGATTCGCCTACTATTGGTATTGTACTATGTAGTGAAGCTAATAGCGTTGTATGTAAAACAACACTTAAGAATACTAAAAATTTAGCAATTTCAAAATATAAGGTAATTGAAGAATTAACAGAGTACCTAGAAAGAAAGTTAAATGAAAAATAATATTTTGAGTTTTTATTGACTATGAAAAATTTCCCGTTGAGAGGGGCTCACACATGTGTGATTTGAGGAAAAAAACAAAGTAATTATCTATGATAATTATTGTATATTCTTAAGAATTCTGTTATAGTTGCTACTATATTTTCTATGTAATTTATCTTGATGATAAGAAAATTAGTTATGGTTTTATTAAATAAAAAAGTGCTATATTACAAATAAGTTATTGTCAAACTTGTTGGTATCATATGATACAATAAAGTCGAAGAAGGTGTTGAAACGGATTATAATATAAGCGAAGATATGAAAATTGTTAGAGAACTATTAAGCATAACTCAAGAAGAGTTTGCAGATGCAATAGAAGTTGAAACATTAACAATTAAAAGAATTGAAAATGGTATAACTAGAACTTCCAAAAGAACTCATGATTTGTTTTATGATTTTGTCTATAAGAAGAAAATTTATTTAAATAAAATTAAGGAAATGTTTTATAAAGAAGAATTAACAAATGAGATATTATTATTTCATGGAGCTAAGTCAGCTATATTAGGTGATATAAATATAAGTAAATCAAGGAAAAACAATGATTTTGGTCAAGGGTTTTATTGTGGTGAGTCATATGAACAATCAGCTTCATTTGTAGAAAACTTTGAAAATTCATCAGTGTATTATTTTTCATTTGACACTTCAAATTTAAAATGTATGAAGTATGATGTTAATCGTGAATGGATGTTGACAATAGCTTATTTTAGAGAAACATTAAATAAATATAAAGACTCTTCTATTATTAAAAACTTAATATCAAAATTAGATAATATTGATTATGTTATCGCTCCTACTATAGATAATAAGATGTTTAGCTACATTAAAAAAGTTAGGTTATATTGAACGAGTAGGTTCTAATAAGACTGGTTATTGGAAAGTGTTAGAATAAAAAATATAATATACTACCACATATGATTGCTGCAGTAGAAGATGCTTTAAAACATTTTAATATATTGTCTAATGAGCAAACTATTTAATATACGGTTTGCTTTTTTTTATTATTAATATAAATTCACTTTTTTTGTTCCGTTATGAAAAATATGCTGTTTCACAATGGTGTTGTCAAATCCGTTGAGACTGGAGCCACCCCATTTCATTTTTTGCTATTTAGCAAAGTAAAAATGAAAAGATTTTATGTTAATTATATTTGTATAATTAAAATGCTTAAAAATGATTTGATATGGTTTAAATCATTGCAGATATTTATAATTTAAATGAAAAAGATATTAGAAGAATTGAGAGTACTGCAATAAAAAAATGCGAAATGTTTTAAGGAATAAATAAAAACAGGTCTAATAATGATCTGTTTTTTTGTTTGGTCCATAAATAATGTTGCATTGAAAGATATTATGTAAGTGAAGGTGGTGTTATTAATGGAAAATAAAAAAGATTTAGAAAAATTTGCAGGCGTATATGATAAAAGCTTCTTT
This sequence comes from uncultured Anaeroplasma sp., assembly GCA_945919465.1. GTDB lineage: Bacteria > Bacillota_I > Bacilli_A > Acholeplasmatales > Anaeroplasmataceae > Anaeroplasma. Next base: position 4,023 of record CAMEJG010000009.1, read on the forward strand.
TATAATTTGAGGTCTTTATTAATTATGTGTTTAGATGAAAATGAACATGTTTCAATTAATAGAATCCAACAAGAAATTGGGTGTGGATTTAATGTTGGAATGAAACTAAAAAACATTTTAATTGATTTACATTATATTAATGAAAAGGGATATGTGATTGTTAGTAAAGAAGAAATCAATGAAATAGGGTGTTGATATGGAAAATAATTTTGTTTTAGATTTTATTAAATCAAAGGATATAAAAGAACATTTATTAAAGCTTAAATATAACTTTAGCACATTAGAAAAAGCTTTTGTGATTTTTCATGCTGATCATAAAACTTTAAGCGAAAAACATGATGCTTATAAGCTGTTGATCGAAACTGAAAAGGATACTGAAATACTAAAACGTAATAATACTAATTATTATCCAAGTCTATTTGAGTTATTAAATAAGTATATGGAAATTGAAGATAGTATTATAAAAGAATTTTATGATGAGGAAAATGCTGTATATCGCTTTAAGTATATGTGCTGTGATGATAAAGAATTCTGTGAAGATTTTTCTACCATTTATCCTACATTAGATGATTGTATGTTGCAATGTGAAACGGAAATTGCTGATGACGATGTAGTTAGATTTTATGTTGTAAGAAAAGATTCATTAAATCAAACTGGCGATTTTGTAGAATTAACTTTTAATCCGAGTGGAAAAATACTTTCTATTTATAAGTATCCTATGGATATTAAAGAATCTGATATTTTATCTACATTTGAAGGTATGTGGTTTCCAATACCAATACCTTTTAAAAGAGGAGATATTATAATCCCTAATTTTATCTATCGTTATAAAAAACATGGTGAACCAATGGTGCTACTTAATTCAACAACTTGGAATCTCCAGGAATATTTAGAGAACGGATATACAAATAGAGACTATAATTTAGAAAAAATAAATAAAAGATTCGATAACTTACTTAAATTTGGTGATGATTCAGATATGACTTTTACTGGATATTTTGTAACTGACGAAGGCGATATTTATCATGAATGTGATTGGAACTTCTTTAATTATGAATATTATAATGGTGATTATGATGGTCATTTAAAGATGTTAAAGGTAATGTCTGCATTTGAAAAAGGAGAAGTTGATCTTACTTTTGTTTTAGATGCATATCAAAGAATAAAGGATTCTATTAAGTTAAACAATGATAAGAAATGTTTTAATTATATTAAAGAGTGGTATGAATCATTTGGTATAAAATTTGATGATTAAATTTATTCCATACATAAATAATGTTGTATTAACATATAAAATGTTGTTGCAAGGTAAAAGAAAGAGGTAAATAAGTTGGAAAAACTATATTGTATAGAGAAATGGCATAGGATTTCTTAAAAGAAGCTAAGCTTGACTTGTCAATCGATGAAGATAGTAATTCGATTCAAGTACAAATCAATTTTGATATCTCAGATAACACCGATTAGTTTGCTTTGTTTTCTATAATATAGGTGCATAGGGAAGAAATTCCTAATGAAGAAAGGTATAGATAACACATGATAGTAAAAGTACACACAAGTAACTCAATTAATAGAAGGGGGAATGAATAATATGAGTTTAACAATTGCATTAAAACACGAAGGAATTATTTATATGGGGTCGGATTCTATAGCCTGTAGAGATGTAAAGCATTATCTTACAAATCCAAATAGTTACAGAATCTTTCCTGTAAAGGGATGTGACAACATGCTTATGTCTTTAGATGGAAGAATCGTAGAGCATAATGTTGCTAGATGTAATTATTTAGTTCCAGAGACTGTAGCTATGAAGGGAGAAATTGATTTCGAATTTATGGTGAATGAATTTGTTCCACATCTATTTGATCTATTTGATGATAGACATGTCTTAAAGTGTAAAGACAATGACTATTCCTGTGAATCAGATATGATTGTCGCCTACAGGGATAAGTTATTTGAAATATTCTCAGATGGAGCTGTAGTCGAATGTGACGATTATGCAGCAATCGGTAGTGGGGTTGAAGAAGCATTAGGAAGCTTACTTACTACATCAGACATTAAAGATCCTAAAGAAAGAATCTTAATGGCATTAAAAGCTGGATTAGCTAACAAGATTAGAGTTGCATATCCATTAGTTATTACAAACACAGAAACTTGTGAATTTGAAACAATTGAAGAATAGGGTGTGATTTAATGAGCGTTGTAATTGCAATTAAAGATAAGGATAAGGTTTATTTAGCAGCTGATAGCCAATGTACTTGTGGCGCATCAAAGTTAACTTTATCAAATCCTAATAATTATAAGATTTGGAAGACAAAAGGCTTAGACAATTCAATTATGTGTCATACAGGTGCTTGTCGTGACATGGGAGTTATTAGATTCAATAATTTCATACCTGAGACAAGAGCACTTCGTGGAGATATTGATATTGAATTTGTTCAAGGTGAAATGGTCTATGATATGTTCGATGCTCTTAAAGAATATGAGTTTACAGAAAGTGAAGAAGGTCCTCATATGGCATCTGGATACTTATTTGCTTATAAGGATAAGGTCTATGAGATTTCTAGATGGATGTATGTTATCGAAATTGATGACTACACCGCAATGGGATCAGGTAGAGATAGTGCGATGGGTTCTTTAGCTGCTACAGTTGGAGAGCCAATTGAAAGTAGATTACTTAAAGCAGTAATAGCTGCAGCAAACATTGATCTATGTGTAGGTTATCCAATCATTATTACTGATACTGAATCATGTGAATTTAAGATATTCGATGAGGAAGATATTAAGAAGACACTAAAGATTGAAAACATATCTAGGACATCCAGAATGTGTTTATAAATTTATTAATAAGATGTTATGAGTAAGATGAAACCTTATATTAGATATATCAAAAAGGAATACAATATAAAGATTCTTAAAAACATAATTGAAAAGGATCTTATCAATAAGAAGAGAGACAGTTACAATTATTCAAATGAATACCATGCATATTAAGAAAAGGTAGGTAATTAAATATGTTAGGTTGGATATTAGGAGCAATAGCAGTAGGAGCTTTATGTAGTGCAGTCGGTGATAGCAGAAGTGAAAGAAATGGAAGCTCATATTATCAAGATAGATGCAGAAATCTTGAATATGAGAATAACTATTTAAAAAGAGAAAACAATAATCTAAGAGTTACATTCACTAACCACATGAGTTTATTAGCGGATTTCGATAGAGTTAATAGTTACGCAAAGAGTATAGGTCACAAAGGTGCTGTTGATTTCTTCTATTACTTAGCTAAAAACCATGATTATAGATTTGAACACTTTGCAAGATTCCTTAATAAGGTTAAGCATGTTAGAAACGATGTAGCACATAATGGTGTGGTTTATAACATCAATCAAGGATTCTTAAATAAGCTTAGTGCTTGCGTAGAAGTATGCAACGCATACCAAAGATTGCCATATGGTAGAACATTATATTTAAATTAGGATGGAGAATGAAATTAAATAAGAATCAAAAGATTCAAACTGGAGATGGTAAAAAGCTAACTTTAAAGAAGTTTTTAGGAGAAAGAGGTCAGGGATAAGTATACTTAGTGTTATTCCAATCGTAACCGATTTGATGATTAAATTTATTCCATACATAAATAATGTTGCATTTACATATAAAATGTAGTTGTAAATTAAAAGATAGAGGTAAATAAAATGGAAAAATCAAAATATAGGGAAATGGCATATGAATGTTTAGAAGATGGTGAAAATAATGACGCTATCAAATACTTATTAAAAGCAATTGAAGAGGGTGATGCACTTGCATGTATCGATATGGCACTTGAAATAAAGTATATAAGTATTGATTATGATTATACAGCTGAATCACTTGAAGCAATTCAACCATCTAAATTTGGCTATTATTTAGATTTAGGAATTGAGCTTGGTTCACTTGATTGTATGTTTTATAAAGCTAGAGAGCAATTTATGGGTGATGGATTAATTGAATTTAATACTGAAGAGGCTAAAAAGGCATTTATTAAGCTTAAAGAGTTAGATTATGAGCCAGATTATTTTGATGATGATTATTCGATAGATGATTATCTGAACATATTAAAAAATTAAAATATTTGAAAAAATATTTCCAACACAAATAATGTTGCATTGAATTGTATTATATAGGTGTAAAGCGAAAGCTTAACATAAAAATTCTAGAAAAAAAGGTAAGGGTTATGAACAAGAATTTAAAAGAATTATTAGAAGTAAACAATTTGACAATGGAAGATTTAGGATTGGATCCAGAAAAAGAAGAATTTACATTTGAACAAATATTTAATTTATCATTAGAAATAAAATTACCACTTAAGAGAGTATTTTCTTCAATCTTAAGAAATAAAACTTATTATAATGTAAGAGAATTTGAAAAAGGTGTACTAAATGGAGAATTTGATAAAGTTCTTAATTGTGTGATTGGTGGTTATATTATAAATGTTAATGATAGATTTTATTTTATTAATTCTACATTAAGAGTAAGTGACAAAGCAATTGTAAGTGAAGAAGCTTCTATTAAATTATTAGAATTGTTATTAATTAATAACGAATGGGCTCTAGCAAGACGCTTAAGTAGTAAAAACTTCTTCTATAAATTCGACAATATTTATGATGAAAGATTTCCTAAAGGTGCATTATTGAATTATTTATTAGGCGAATATGATTTTGAATCAAATATAACTGTTGATTTAGATTACTACTCTGATTATTTATTTAATAATCTAGAACCTAAATCTAAAGAAGAAGTTAAAAGCTTATTAATGGAAAACTATAGGTGTTTATTAAAAGCATATCATTTTGGAAAAGAAAAAGGTGAAAAGTTTGAAATTGGTAAAAACTACTTTGCATATTTCATTAAAGAGAATGAAGAAAATCAAACATATTACATGCATTTTATAACTGATATTTATAAAAACTTTAGTGATGAAGAACAAAAAGAAGTTATTACTATTTTAGAGGCAATTAAGTAGAAGAGAGATAGTTTTATTTATGAATCCAGTAACAATTTTATTTATAAGTATTTCAATTGTATTAGTAACATTTGTAATATTAATTCCATTTATAATGAGTGTATTAGATCCACATAATATTCCTGCTAGTTTGGCTAATTATTATAAATCAAAGAAAATCAAGGTTACATTAATTTTTAGTGTTATTGTATTAGTAATTATAGCTGTAATCTGGATATGCGCATATGAATTTGGATTATTAGCTTAAATGTTAGTCTAGAATAGCTGTTAATTAATGTCAGTCCTCCTTTTTATATAAATTAACAGCTATTCTATTTTTAGAAGCAAAGGTTATACTAGAAGAAAACTAATTGTTGATAGTGGTCAGTTAATTAATGGAATTACATTTTTGAAAATATAATATTATTAATTCTTTAAGTAATTCTAATGTTTTAAATTAACTAATTCTAAAAATATGAATGTATAAGTGATTGTAACTAAATAAACTTTGAAACTTAATGAGGTGTATGTGTTTACACAAAAGTGAATGTAGAAAGGTATAAGATAATAATATATGAGGTTTAGTAAAAATGAATCATTTAATTTAAATGGTAAAAATATAAAAATTTTAGATTTGTTAGGTGAAGGTGGGCAAGGCGAAGTTTATTTAGTGACTGATGGGACAAGTCAGTTTGCTTTTAAATATTATAAATATATTCCGTCAGATGATTTCAAATATAATTTAAAAAATAATATTGCAAAAGGTAGTCCATCGAACAATTTTTTATGGCCTAAAAAATATATTGAATTTGAAGATAAAAGTTGTGGATATTTAATGGAATTAAGACCCAAAAATTATGCATCTTTTATTTCATATTTAACTGGTAAAACTAGATTCAAAACAACTAGAGTAATGTTGAATTGGTGTATAGAACTTGTTCAAAGTTTTAAAGCATTACACGAAAAAGGCTATTCATATCAAGATTTAAACGATGGATCATTTTTCTTAGATCCTGACACTGGTGGGTTATTGATTTGTGATAACGATAATGTAACAGCAGATAAACGTAATCTTGGAGTATTAGGCAAGATGCGTTACATGGCCCCTGAAATAGTAAGAGGTGATAAAGACAACTATACAGGAGATAGACAAATGCCGGATACACATTCAGATAGATTTAGTCTAGCAATCATACTATTTTTAGCATTTTGTCTCGGTAATCCTTTTGAAGGTGAGTGTTTAAAGAAATATATAATCATAGATGAAAATGCAGAATATGAAATGTTTGGTGAATCTCCTGTTTACATATATGATGAATTTAATAATTCAAATAGACCTATTAGAGGATACCATACGGCTGTTTTGAATAGATATCCTAATCTTCCTTCATACATAAAAGAAGCATTTCATAAGACTTTTACTTTAGGTTTAACGGATAGAGAAAATTCAAGAACAACTGAGATAGAATGGTTAAAACTATTATGTAAGTGGCGCGATGAATTAATTACATGTGATTGTGGTAAGGAATATATTTATGGATTTAATGAAAAGAAGCAGAATGAAAAATGCCCTTATTGCAGAAATAAAACTAGAATTTTTTGTTATCTACATGTAGGCAAAAATAAAATTATCTTAGAGCCTAATAAATATCTTTATAAGATTCATATTGATAAGTATTCTAATGGATATAATGAACCTGTTGCTAAAATTATAAAAAACAAGAAAAATCCTGGTTTATGGGGAATTGAATTAAGATTAGATAAGGATATTTATATAAAGGATAAAGAAGGTAAAGAGAAGATTATAAAGAAAGATGGAGTGATTCCCATTATTTCAAATTTAAAGATTAAATTTAATGATGGAGTAATAGGAGAAATTTTAAATAATAATGGAGGATCTAGATTATGAATACAATGCAAATTACTAATTTAATATTAAGAAAGGCATACGAGAAGGACATAACAGTAGAAACTCATTTTAGTGTTTTTAATAATGGAATGGATCCTGCTCAACCAATGATTCAATTAAATTTGAAAACTAAATATTTTAAAGATTTTGCTTTCTATTATGCTTTATATGATCGTTATTTTAATTATTCAGCTACCTTTGTAGTTGATGATAATAAAGATATAAAAGCAAAGAGATTATTTAACTTAGACAAGGGAATTTTTAATGAATATAGCACAAATGATGATTATAGTATTATTGAGCTAGTAAATGAGATTGAGGTTGAATCTATTAATGAAGAAGATATAGATAATATCTTTGAATACATTACAAGTGAACATGAATTAATTAATCATTTGAATGATATTAATAATGGTAAAGAATTAATTTTAGAAGGTGATGAAAATACTGATTTATTATTAAAGAAACTTTATAAGTCAGGTTTAGATGTTGAATTAGAGTTAGATATTGATGATTCAGTAGATGATGCAGTCCAAGTCCAAATCAATGTTAAACCTAAGTATTTTAGGGATTTTGCAATATTTTATGGTACAAAGGATAATAAATTAAATTTCTCTTCTATATTTGAGGTTGATAATAAAAATGATTTTAACGCCAAAAAATTATTCGATAAAAATAATGGGATATTTAAATCATTTATAGTTGATGAAGACGATGAAAAGATTCATTTATATACTGAAATATCATTTAAAGATTTAAATGATAAGTTTATTGATGAAATTATAAAATATTTAAGTGAGGAGCATGAATTAATAAACTATTTAAATAGAATATAAAATTAATAAAGGAGATCCGATGACAATAGTACAATATCTTTCTAAGATTAATGATTTGTTATGTAGAAGTATTGGTAAGAAAATAGAGCATTTAACCTATGGTATAGGCTATATAAAGTCTTTAGAGGCTGAAAATGTTATAGTTAAATTTGATGAGTTAGATGAATTTAAAGTTTTTAGGAAGGAAAATTTCTTTAAATTTAATTACCCAGTAGATGAAGATTTAATTACCGAATATCAAGCTATTAATTGTGAATACGAGCTATCTAAAAATATCAAACAAGAGGATCGTTCAAATAGCATATCAGCCCCTATTATTAAATCAGATAAGATAACATTTGATGATGTAATAGGGCTAGATAATGTTAAGGATGAGGTTAATAGATTAATTGTATATCCCTTTAAATATCAAGAGATTTATAGAGCATTTAAACGCAAATCAGGTGGTGGAATACTTTTATATGGAGCGCCAGGCTGTGGTAAGACAATGATTGTTAAAGCAATTGCAAATGAGGTCAATGCTAAATTATTTGTGGTAAAATGTAGCGATATTAAATCTAAATGGTATGGTCAATCAGAACAAAAGATTAGGGATATATTTAATGAGGCTAGAATGCATCATAAATCGATAATATTCTTTGATGAATTTGATGCATTAGGTATAAATAGAGATAAAGATGATTCTAGAATTGATAAGAATATAGTTGCTGAACTATTAACACAAATTGATGGGTTTGACAGCAAGGATTCAAAAAACACATTATTATTGATTGCAGCAACTAATAAGCCTTGGAATATAGATAGTGCTTTAATTAGAAATGGTAGATTTGGTAAGAAGATATATGTTGGATTACCAACTAATGATGCGATAACAAGGATAATAAAGCATGAATTATCTGATTTGCCAATTGAAGAAATTGATTTTAATGAGATTTCAGCTGATTTGGATAATATGAGTCCTGCAGATATTGTAGCTTTATGTAATGAGGCTAAGGACTTAGCAATTAAAAGAAGTATAGAAAATAGTACTATTAGTCCTATTAATAAATTAGATTTAATAAAGGCTAAGGATATAATTAAATCAACAATTAATGTTAATGAATTAAAGAGATTAGAAAATTTTAGTATATAGGTAGATAATTATGAAGGATAGAACATTAGTTGAAGGAATTAAAAGACAAGAATTAAATTTATTATTTGTTATTGATAATAGTGGTTCAATGGAAGGTGAAAAAATTGGTGCAGTTAATAATGCGATTAGAGATATTATGACAATTATGCCTGAAATCCAAGAAGACACAAGCGATGCTGATATTATGATTAGTGCATTGACTTTTTCGGATGATGCTAAATGGGTATATGCTGAACCTCAAAGAGTAACAGAATTTAAATGGAAAGATATAAGAACTGATGGTTGTACAAATTTAAGTTGTGCATATGATGAATTATCTAAGTTTTTATGTAGAAGATCAAATGGAGGGAAAATGCCTGATATTGGTGGAGTTGCGCCAATAATCATTTTAATGAGTGATGGTATGCCAACTAGTTATGATTGGGAAGACCATTTAAAAGAATTAAAGAAAAAAGGTTGGTTTAAAGTCGCACTAAAATACGCACTTGCAATTCAAATAGATACCCAAGAAGCAATGGATGTATTAAGTAAATTTACTGGTAATAACGAAACAGTTTTAAAGGTTTATACAGCTGAAGCATTACGCCAGGTTATTAAAGTTATAGCAGTAACTGCAAGCAAGGTTAAGTCCTCATCAAGTATTATAAATGGAAGTAATTTAGTTAATAAAGAAGAGTTAGCTAAGCAAGAAATTAATAAAGGTTTAGAAGAAATTAGTAATGTAGAATGGTAGGATTTATGAAAGATAGAATCGCTAAAGAAAGATTAAATATTATTTTATTAGTTGATGCTTCTAAATCTATGAGTGGTAAAAGAATTGAACAAGTTGATTCTGCAATATGTGATATAAAAAAGTATTTAGTAGATTTGCAATCTGAAAATACAAATGTTGATTTTTATATGACAATAATCCCATTTTCTAATAATGCTAGTTTTTATAATAACAAAGAAATGATTAATATTGATCAGTTTAAATATGATGGTATTAAAACTGGTGGATGGAGTAATTTACATTTTGCATATGAAAAGCTAGGAGATATTTTAAAAAAGGAATCTAAAGGTGGAATTATGCCTGATTTTGGAGGCGCAGCTCCAATCATATTGCTTTTAACAGATGGACATCCTACTGGAAAAGAATATAAAGAAAAATTGAAGATGATTGAAAATATCCCATGGTTTAAAGCGGCATTAAGATATGGAATAGCAATAGAACTAGATGATAAATTAACTACAAGTGTTTTAAGAGATTTTGTTGGAAATAATGGAGATGTAATAAAGTGTTATGATTCTTCAATGCTAAAAAATATAATTAAGATTATTGTATTAACCGCTTCAAAAGTAAAATCTACAAGTGCAAATGTTAGTTATAATCCAAAAGAATCACAAAATAAAATAGTTCAACAACAAATAGCAGAAGCATTAAGTGAAACTGAAGATTGGGAGTGGTAGTATGTTATATGTTTTTTCAAAATCAAGTATAGGCTATTCTCATATTAAAGAAAAGAAAAAATGTCAAGATTTTAGCGCAACATATAAAGATACAGAAAGAACGATTGTTACATGCTGTGATGGACATGGAGGAAAAAAATACATTAGAAGTCATATAGGTTCACATATGGCTTCTAATGCCATAATCAATGTGTTTAATTCTATCCATCCTAGTTTTTTTAGATTAAAGGATAATGAAATAGAAAATAAAATTAAATTGTCTATTTTATGTGAATGGAATAAATTGATAGAAGGACAAATGTCATATAAATCAATAAAAAAACACGAACTAGTTAATTTAGATGAAGATGAAATTTTAGCATTAAAATCTAATCCAGCTACAGCTTATGGAACAACACTTACAGGTGCATTACTTTTAGGTAATAAATTATTAGTTGTTAAGATAGGTGATACAGAATGCATTGGTATTAAAAGAGGAGAATTAGTTGATATCTTTGATAGTTCTGATGAACCAGCTGCAAACGTAACATATTCGATGTGTCAAGATGATGCGTTTAAATATTTAAAAGTAAAGGTATTAGATTTTAGGGATTTAGATGGAATTATATTATGCACAGATGGACTAACAAGCCCATATCAATCATATGATAATTTTAAAAAATCTTTTATAAAACCAATGATCAATAAAATTATTAACACTAATAGTTTAAGTTATATTGACGAATTTATAGATGATATAGCTACAAATTTAGGTGTTGGTGATGATGTGAGTTTATCATTTATTTTAAGTGATAATATATCAAAAAAATATTATAAATAGGAGTGAAATAGGATGAGTTTTAAAGAAGCTTTAAACAAATTAATTCATGAATATGGGATTGAGATTTTGAATGATAAATTTAAAACTCGTTCTTTTTTATGTGATTGTGTTGGTTCTAATTATTATGAAAACAGATTAATTGAAAACTTTATACTAATTAATTGTATATTTGATTTAGTTTATGTTTTTAGTAATAAAGGATTAAAACAAGGTAGGGTATTTTTGCAAGATAAGTATGAAATTTTTAAATCAGATATTACTAAAAAAGAATATGTTGATTCTATTAACCCTATAGCTGAGATAATATGTATTAATTAATTATCAAAGAACATAAGAGAATAAGTGTAAAATACATAAAAATATTATATATATATATTTTTTTTTTGATAAATTATGATAAAATAATAAAAAATACGATGTGAATTGAGGGTGTAATAATGGGTAAAGCTGCAATGTGTATACAAATGCTGCAAATATTGAACACTGGACGAGTATATAAAATATCAGAACTTGCAGAAATGCTTGAAACCAATCCAAGAAATATTGTCGAATATAAAAAAGAATTAGAAGAGTGTGGTTATTACATTGATACAATTCCTGGTAGATACGGTGGATATAAATTAGATCAAAGTGAAATTTTGCCCGCTTTTAAATTTACACTTAATGAAATAGATGTTATTGATGAAGCTACTAATTATTTATTAACTAGAAATGATTTTATGCTTAAAGATAAATTTCATGGAGTTATGACAAAAATTTATTCTTCTATATCTAAAGAAAATTTTATAAACGAATTAACTGTAATTAATAGATATCCTTTGGCAATGCCTGAGGAAGAATTAAATAAGAGATTTGAAATTATTAGAACAGCTATTATTAATAAACGTGTTTTGAAATTAAAATATGTATCTCAAAAAAATATAGAAAGAGAACATCTATATCATCCTTATGATTTATTTATGTATAATAACGCTTGGTTTGTTATTGGGTGGTGTGAAACTTGGAATGATGTTATTTATTTTAAATTAAATAGAATAACAGAAATTTCTCAAACAAGTAAAATCTTTAGAGTTTATAAATTTTATAATAAACGAGATTATATTGATGATTTTGGTTTTAAGAAAAATGGTGAGTGGCATCATATTGAATTTGAAGCTTATGATACTTATGCTTCTTTAGTTAAAGAAAGAATTTATGGTAAGAATCAAGAAATCATACCTATAGATGAAAAAAAGACTTTGGTAAAAGTTGATATGCAAAATAAAGAAAATATTTTAGTATTTATACTAGGCTTTAATAAACATATAAAAGTTTTAGAACCACAATGGTTAATTGATGAGTTAAAAGATTTTAAAGAATATTTGTCGAATTCATATTAAAATAAGTATAATTCATTTTTTTATAATCACTTTTCACTTGACAATATATATATATATATATCAAATAGAAAAGAACGAATGTAAAATGAGGGGCAATAAATGAAAAAAGTATTTATTTTATTATGACTATAATGTCGTTGTTTACATTATCTTCGTGTTTTATTTATGATTAGGCTAACAATATTGCTGATGTTGTGGTTGATAATTATATCGATGATTTCAGTTCGGATTTGAATTCTCCGACCACAAATTGTCATCGTGGAGTTAATGAGAAAATATTATATGAAACAGTTTTGATCGAAGATGTCTTAAGAGAGAATTTATTAACAGAAGAAATTATAAGAGAAAAATAATAACTGAGATTGAATATGATGAATTACTAATACAAGAAGAAATAGTTATTGAAAAATTGAGAGTAGAGATTTATGATGATACTTATGAATTAGAAGAAGATTTCTTATGCTAATTATATCATTCTGTGGACTTGGATTATTCATATATTGGGCAAAGAATTGCTGCATGTTGTAGTTTTGTATTAACAGAAATTATTAAGGTTCATACGTATTTAAAGTGACATATACTAATGCTGGTGACGCAACAAAAACTATTTGTGTTTCGATAGATCTCAAATTGTAAAAATAGTTCTTACGATTATATTATTTGTAATCGTAAGGATATGGTTTTAATAAAACAAGAATATAGATTATGAAATTTTTAGGTTGGGTTTTTACAATTTTTTCTTGCAAGAGGCAAAACAAGGAAAATATTTTACATTTTATTCTTGGTCTTAGAAGCAAATGCGAGGTTCTTAAAAACGAATGGTTGAAGGAGAAAGTTGTTGAAACAATAGATAAACTAGTACGAAAAGGAAGATGGTTAAAATGAGAAAAAACAAATTATTATTGGGCTTAAATTTTATATTTATTTGCTCATTGAGCATTGTGTTTATAATATTAAATGTATTTGCAATAAGGGCGGAAAGCAATTCTATAACTGTTAATGCAAAGACCTATGAATTTGACGCTAACAATGATTATAGCTTTTCTTCTGCATCTGAGGTTTCTACTATGTCTTATGGTAGAAAACAAATGGGTACTTTAACTATTTCAGGTAATATTACGGATAAATCCACATTTAAGAACAAGACGGCTTATGGCGTTGGTGATTATAGCGTAATATCCTTTTCGTATTCTTACGATGGAGCTTATCAAACTTCCGTAAAAGAAGATTGGAACTTGCGTTCTGATTCAGGTACAAAGGTTGACGAATTTGATTTAAGTGGTAGCATAGACAAAGGTGTATTGCTTGTGCAAATATCTTCTGATGGCTCAACTTGGGTTAATGCTGTAAATCCTATTACTAATTTCTATGCTTCTAATTCGTCGGGAAAGGCCGACTTTTATACAACCGACGGCTCTGATGTTGCACAAGGTAAATACTATCGTGTAATCTTGGCGTATCAAACGGGTAGAAAAATCGGCGAGTCAGGTGCGCTTTGGTGGAAAGAAGATGTCTATGAAGATAAACGCCACGTAGAATTGTATGAATTTTATTTGGTAGTAAATAGTGGTACTATTTCCGTACACAACTTGGCTGTTGATGAATCTTCTCTTCCTGAAATCGAAGGGTTTACCCAAGAAACTATTAAAAGAGGAGAAACTTTGCTTGATGGTTCTACAACAACGAAAGGTTTTTCTATCGATAAGTTAGGAACATCTTACTTGGTAAGTGTTTCAAAAGACGGTGGCACAGCTTCCTATGTCAACGATGGTGCTACCTTTACTGAAAACGGCAAATATACCATTACCACAATCACAAAACTTGGGAAGCAATTAACCCAAACAGTTTACGTTTTCAACGGAGGAGCTGATAGTGGTTATTCTACATATTTTGGCGATTCAATCGTAGATGGTAATCGTGTGTTCAGATACGGCGATTATCCTACATATGCAAAAGGTTCATCCGTACAAATTAATGCTGTCGCTAATAATGTTCCGATATTAAACGGCAAGATTATTAATACTGTAAGCGGCGAAGAAATTACCTTTGCTTCTAATCGAAACGGTCAGAAAATTGATTTAGACGCAGGTTCTTATTGTGTTGATTGTTATAGCGGAGAAACCACATCAGGTACAGTATATCACTATAAAGCATATTTTAATGTCATTGACGAAGATTCTGCTCCTTATGTGAATTATGACAACTTGATGAAAACACAAAGGCTGTCTGACTTGACTTCCAAACATTATGAAGTCGCATATCAAACAACTGCCGGTGGATACATTTTTGTTTGTTTTGATTTGGATTCCTACGATGAAGCATTTAATTATGCTTATGAAATAGAAAAAAGATTTATTGAGCAAACCGACGATGGATTGTACTATAAATCCCAAGAAAACCCTAACGTAAAGGTTAAATATTACGATTACGTTGCAATGACGAGCGTTTTAAATTATTATGCTCGCAAAAATGTTGAATACAACTATTTTAATCCGATTGATGCTTTTACGTATCAAACTTATGCAGATGATTTATTGGAGCAATTAGAGTCGTTGTCTATTAGAGAAAGCATCAAAGTATTCCCATCACAAGCCGAAAAGGATAAGTTGATTAACCGTCAACCTTTCATTAACGATTTTACTTTTATTAAAGTAGCTGATTATGACGTTGTTTCGGTAAATGCTTATTGCCATAAGAACGGAAGGAATTATGCTATTGAGTTTGGTAAAGATGTTTCACAACAATTGACCGTTTCATCTAAATACACAATTACGGAAACTAATGTGTATGGAGATACAAAGGTTTACGATGTGTATTATGCCAACGAGAATCAAACAACATCTATTTGGGACGTTTCTTATAACGGAGTAGATTCTAAGTTAACCGTTTCAAGCTCTATGCTTGTAAATAATAAGATAGAAATAACGGCGGACACAATCTCTATTTCATCTATCGAAAACAATTTTGACGTCAATTCTATCGTTACAATTAAAGCTCCCGAAGTTTACAGCTTTGAAATCAAGTGCTTGATTTCCGAATTGGAAAACGTAGGTTTATACAAAAAAGGAAAATATGAATTAACCTTCGTTGACCGTATTGGTAATTCGTATCAGTTGATTATCAATATCACGGGAAAATCTCGTTATTCTGACGTTGTAACAATGTCAACTCGTTCATATACAAGCTTCTACAATGCAGTTTATCTGAACGATAGAACTGAAAGCGAAGAAATAATTTATGACGTAATAGCATTAAAGACTGCTATTGACAGAGTTGTTGATGCTAATTTGTACACACCAAGCAGCTACGCTAATTACACACGTTATTTGCAAGAAGCTCGCAATGTGTATGAAAATCAAAATGCTACTCAGGAACAAATCAATTCGGCTACATTGAACTTGGAAACTGCATATTCTGCTCTTGTTAGAACTGCTGATAAAACATCATTGTCTAATGAGTTAAATAAGTTTGAAACGATAAATATGGGAGCTTATACAACGGCATCCTATAATGCCTATAAGTCTGCTTATTATTCGGCACTTGTAGTTTATGAAAAAGATGAACCAACAGTTGAAGAAATTGCACTTGCTGTTCAATCGTTGAAAAACGCTTATGATTCTTTGGCTTTGAGAGGAGATAAGACTGCATTATATACCAAGATGCAGGAAATAAAAGGTGTTGATTGCTCTTTATATACTCCTAATAGTGTGGAATCTTTGAATGAGGCATATGAGCAAGCTGCTACTGTTTTTGCTAATATCGATGCAACACAAACCGAAATTGATGCAATGATTAGTTTATTGAATAATAGAAAATCTGCATTGGTTTTCGTAGCTGATTTTAGTAGCTTGCTGACAGCAATTCAACAAGTTCAGGCTATTGATGAAACACTTTATACTACTGCAACGATTGAAACGTTAAAAATCAAATATAACGAAGCTGTTGCAGTTTATAAAGATAGAAATAATACGCAGAGCGTTGTAACTGCGGCAAAGAATGCTTTGGTTCAAGCAAAGAATGCTTTGGTTGCTTGCGGTAATTCGACAGCGTTAAAGAATTTGACTGACGAAATAGCAGAACTTCCTTATATGATTTATTCTAAGGAAACGATTGAACCGTTGCTCACCAAATATAATGAAGCTTTAACGATATTAAGCGCACGTTACATTCAAAGCGAAATTGATACAATTAAAACTGAGCTAACGTTATTAAAGAATGGCTTAGTAATTAGAGAAGATAAGCAAGAACTATACAACACTCTTACCGAAATGGCTCAAATAGATATTTCGGTATATTCAAAAGAAAAACAAGAAGCTTTCTTTTCTGCTTACAATTCTGCGTTGACAATATTAAATTCTTTGGATTCGACCGAAGAGCAAGTTTCGTTCGCAAAGCAAAGTATTCAAGAATCTAAGATCAATTTGGAAAGTAAAGATGGAATGCATTGGGCATTGTGGGTATTGCTTATTATTTTAGCAATTGTCGGAGTGATTCTACTTATTTGTTGGATTTATTTCGGTTTTGTTGAAGGTGATTGGGATATAGAAGCTTATCCTTGGATTGAATTTGCTATTGGTTTGATTTTGCTCGTTGGTTCGGTATTGATTATGATATTATTTGGTATATTAGGAATGTGAATGTGAGGTGGATATATGAAAATACATTATTATAGAATTATTTCATTTATATTATGTTGCGTAATGGTGTTTTCGCTTTGCGCTTGTAGCGGTGGTAATATTGATGGTGATCAAGTAAGTCTTACTCCACCATCTAATTCTGATTTTTGGGGCAAACCAGGCGATTCATCATCTCAAAGCGGTGGCAGTTGGGATACTGACTTAACACCGAATATCAATGTAACCATTATTGGTGACAATTCTAATAGCGATGAAATCATATACGATAATCTCGAAGGAGAAGAAACAGTTTATGATTTAGTTTACGAAAACATTTCTTATTCTTTGACAAACATAGGATTTGTTACAAAAAATGCTATGGCAGTAAATTGCGATGATGATGTTGGAACTTCCGCTGTTGGTATGATGTATTATCGTGAAGACGTACCAATTTTTGCAGATGAGTCTTATCAAGGAACAGGCTTTTACGAAATATTAAGTGAACCTGAAAATATTACTCAACTTGAAAGCTCAGAAGCATTGTTTGTAAAAAACTTAGAGGATGAAACTGATGTAACAACTTATTTGGTAGCGTATGATTATCAAAACATTGGCTATGATCATTTTGTGTATGATGGTAAATATGTTGTTTACTATCAGGAAAGTGATAACGTAATTAGATATATCGAAAAGGATAATATTAGAGAAGAATACGATTTATCTCTTGGTAGTTTGTTCGACTATGATAAGGGAGAATATATCTACGATGCTTCTATTTTTGATGATTATATAGGGCATTCGGGTAATTCGTTAATAAGCAAACAAGATTATGAAAAATTAGAAAACGAATTAAAAGTGTTATCTGAACAACAACTTGCCAACGGATACATAGTATCAGAGTATAACATCGTTTATATTTCCCCTGAAAGCATACAAGCTTATTTATCAAGTGAAGAGGAAGATACTTTCTTTGGCTATAATGTTGACGAATTAACAGCAGAATTTGGTCTTGGAACAGCTTTAACCTATAATGGAAGCACTTTTGAAAAATCAACTATTATTTCCGAAGAAGAAGGTTATAATTGGAGATCTTTCTTGATGAAAATGGGTATTGGCTGTGGTATTATTTTAGTAGGGGCAATACTCTCACCTGTTACAGGTGGCGCTTCTTTCGGTTGTGCGTTGCTTACAATTAGTAAAGTTGCTGTTTCATTTGCATTATCATCTGCAATAGGTACACTCGCAATTGAAACTGTATCAGGATTGATACAAGGGCAATCAATTGAAGATGCATTGAAAAATGCAACACATAAAGGTCTTGATGCTTTTGCTAACGGATTTATGATTGGGGCGGCTGTTGGAAGTGTGGGGCTACTAACCGGTGCTATAAAACCGTCAGCATGTTTCGTGGCAGGAACATCAATAGCTATGGCGTATAATGTTTTTAAACCAATAGAATCGATTTGTATTGGCGATTATGTGTTGTCATATAACGAAAAAGATGGCACTATTTCTCGCCAAAAAGTAATTGATACTTTTAGCAAACAAGTTTATCAAACAACAGGCTTAACTATCAATGGTGAATATATTGAAACAACATATAATCACCCGTTCTATTCTCCGATTTATAAATGCTGGGTTCAGGCAGGAAGTTTACGTGTTGGTGATTATCTTGTAGATTCCAATGGTAATTGTCAGATGGTTCAAGCTACTCAAACAAACAATTATGATTATCCCGTAACGGTTTACAATTTTACGGTTGAAAGCAATCATACATATTATGTTGGAGATAGTGAAATTCTTGTTCATAATAAGTGTAATGATGTTTTCCGTAAGGCAGGTAACGATGCAGGCAAAAAAGCTAAAGCGCAAGCATTAGATGATATTGTTGCGGGTCGTAACTATAAAAAGTGGGGATTAAATCCTTCTAACCCCAAAGATATGGAAGTAATCAAGTATGTTCAAAAGTATAAGACATTCAAAGGGTCAGGGTGTGAATTTGCTCACGCCATAGACGTTAACGCAATAAAGAGTGCATATAAGAGTGGGAAAATTACTTATCAACAAGCACTAGATTTTTGTGCTAATCCTAATAACGGTATTTTAACAAGCCATTATACGCATCATATTATAATTCACGCAGGGAATTATAATAATCCATCAAACATATCAGTTATATTAAAAGCTCGACCTTCTATTAAGGGGACTATCGAAATGATACAAACTGCTTTGGGTGTGGTTGCATAGCGGAGGATAAATATGAAGAAAATAATAGAAAAACTTGAAAACAAATGGAAATCTTTTGAAAGAGATACGTTTTATCTTAAGCAATGTGATACAAGTCATAACAAAAAGCAATCATATTTAAATGTTTTGTTTAATGCGACTAATGTTTCAAAATTACAAGATGTTCAAGAAGCTTTCTCTTGCGAATTCCATCCTGAAATAAAAGATTTTTATAAAAATTTTAACGGAATAATGTTGTTTTCCGAAAGTTTAAGGATATATGGTATTGAATCTAACTATGAGGCACTATATGATTCATACGATATAATTGAACAAAATGAAAATGATTGTATTGAAAGTTACGGCGATGAATATTTAAATTTCATTGTGTTTGGGTATTATTCTTATTGTCTTTTCTGCTTTGATAAAACTGATTTTGAATTCTTATACGTTTTTGACACAAGGCAAGAAAAAGTAGTGTATAAATTCAAAAAACTATCAGAGCTGCTTTCGCACTATGTTGATTATTTATACGATGAATATGATAATCAAGGAATGAAGATACATTATGATAAGAGCTTAAAAGGCTTGCCTATCGCAAATGTATCAACAGAATTTATTTAATAAACTTGGAGGATGAAAAATGAAAAAAATATTTGTGGTTCTTTTGGCAATGTTAATGCTTGTTAATATGTTCGCCCTTACCGCTTGTGATGGCGATGACCATACTCATTCTTACGGTTCTTGGTCTGTTACAAGTAATGCTACGTGCACAACTGACGGTTCAAGAAGTAAATCTTGTTCTTGTGGTGATATAATTACCGAAACAATTCCTGCAACCGGACACAATATGGTTGGTGGCGTTTGTACCGATTGTGGTGCAACTGAATAATATTTGAAAACACATAATATAGCGTATGATAAAGTACATTCACAAGATTAAGCACATAAGCAAGTGGGAAAACAAGAATAAAAGAGCTTTTGATGAGTTTTTATTCTTGAAAATAAGATTGCTTTTTTGTCCTAAAATTTTAATGGTGGGAATAAATCCATCAGCTAAACAAAATGAATTTTGTGACACTACAAACTTGAAGTTAATAAATGCTCTTCTTAAATTTAATGAAACTTCGCAAACAAAATTTAAGGGATATAGACTTACAAACTTTTCGTCTAAAGTAGCTTCTGAATGGAAAAAGTTAGGTGTTGCTGATTATGACTTCGAGTTAAAGTTTTTAGAGAAATGGTTAAGTATGGATAAACCAATATGTTTCTTTTATGGGCCATATTTTATCAATTATTCAATCAATGCCGTAAAGAATAAAATCTTTACAGTAGAATTTAGAAGTTTGATAGAAGCACATAAAGAAAACATTTATATTACAACGTATCAAGATGAATTCGCTCATCCAAGTTATAAACCGAATGTTGAAATAGTGAAATACAATCCCACTAAGCACAAAATATATCCCGAAAATAAAGAATGAATAATGCTCAATCCTAAATACTAAGATGACAAAGTAAAAGACGTGTTGATTCGACAATGATTGAACCATATATCATTGATTTATTAAAAAATATTATTCATTCAGGCATTTTGCAATGATATATTTAGAAACTTTTATTGCAACTGAAAGTTTGTATGGATCTAAATATAAAGTCTGGTAAATACTCCAGGCTTTTTTCATTAATAGTATTTGATATGAATTATGACAAATTATACATCAAGATAAAGATGGTTTTCTATCGCTCACCCACCTGCTAACCCGTTGAGAGAGTCTTTACCTGATTTTAATTTCTATAAAACTCCAAACGAAAAATTAATTATTAATTATATGCATTAATAATAAATACATATTTCTATTTTTAAATGAGCCAACAATAATGTCGGAAAACAATTGAATTATTACCCATATAATTATATAATAATATTGAAAAAAAGTGGGTGTTAAAATGGAAAATATTAAAGAAATAATAAGAGAATGTCTTTCATATGAAGATGAACGTGAGTGGTTCGAATTTAAAGAAAATTTTTTTATCATTGAACAAATAGGTGAATACATATCTTCATTATCAAATAGTGCTGCTATCTTAGGGAGAAAATTCGCTTATTTAATATGGGGAGTAAATGATAAAACTCATGAAATAGTTGGAACCATCATTGATTATGATAAATCTATTAACAACGAGCCAATTAAACATTATTTGGCAAGAAATTTAAATCCAAGTGTTTCTTTTGAATTTGTTGAAACGATTATGGATAATAAAAGAGTAGTGGTTTTAATAATTCCTGCAGCAAAGATTATTCCTACATCTTTCAATGATGTTCGCTATATTAGAATAGGTTCTAGTAAGGAATCTTTAAAAAAATATCCAGAAAGAGAAGCAAGATTGTTTTCGATATTAACATTTGGATTACCAACTATAAATAATACAGCATCTGAATATCAAGAATTAACATTTAATCAGCTTATTACATATTATAGTACAAAAGGGATAACATTAAATGCTAACAATTTCAAAACAAATTTGCATTTATTAACAAGTGATGGAAAGTATAATATTATGGCTCAATTACTTTCGGATAATTCACATGTGCCAATAAGAATTGCAATATTTGAAGGAAAGACAAAAGCAAGTAAATTATATTCTGTAAAAGAATTTGGTTATAAGTGCTTATTATATTCTTTATATGAAGTGTTAAATTATGGTGAAATATTAAATATTCCACAAGCAGATGAAAAAGAAAGAATAATGGAAAGAAATGAAATTTCATTATTTGATTTTGATGTATATAGAGAAGCTGTTATTAATGCTTTTCTTCATAATGAATGGACAAATTTAAATGAACCAATGATCACAGTATATTCAGACAGAATAGAAATTCTATCAAGAGGAACACTTTCTCCTCTTCAAACATTGGAGGGCTTTTATAAAGGTCATTCTATACCCATAAATGATAAACTTTCAGAATTATTCTTACAATTACATATAAGTGAAAAAACTGGCAGGGGAATCCCAAAAATTATTAGTGTTTATGGTAAAGAAGCTATTGAAGTGACTGACAATAATGTGATAGTTACAATTCCTCTAAATAGAACTCAAGAAAACATTACTAAAATGGGTAATAAAGTGGGTAATAAAGTGGGTAATAAAAAAATGAACAATTCTCAAATAAAAGTATTAGCTGAAATTAGAAATAATCCTAACATTACTAAACAGCAACTGATGTTAGTTTGTGAATTGGGTAAAACATCAATAGATAATATCATAGCTACATTAAAAAAGTTAGGTTATATTGAACGAGTAGGTTCTAATAAGACTGGTTATTGGAAAGTGATAGAATAAAAAATATAATATACTACCACATATGATTGTAGCATTAGAAGGTGCTAAAAACTTTTAAATATATTGTTTTTAATTTAGTTTGGGGAATTTGGATTTGACAAAATGGGGTAACCACAGTCGAGTGTGTGGCTCTTTTGTCGCTGAAAAATGGATAGAATAAAGTGTATATAAGGAACTGAAATACTGATTCTAGTTCCTTATATTATTTTACACATATATAATTGAACTATAGTTTATAAACAAGTTTGTTTACTTAACAGTTTTTAAACAAAATGCAAAAGTGTTCATTACTGGCTAACATTTTAATTGATTTTCATTAAAATGTTCAGTATAATATAAATGTAATATAGACGATTGGAGCGCTTGAAATGATAAAAAGAGAAAAGTATATAAGCCAAATAAGAAACTTTTATGACAGTGATTTAGTAAAAGTTATAGTTGGAATAAGAAGATGTGGAAAATCAGTTATTCTTCAATCTGTAATGGAAGAAATAAAAGAAAAATCAGATAATATTATTTATTTAAATTTTGAAAAAACAGTAGATCTTATGAAGGCATCAAACGCTATTGAATTAGTTGAATATATTGAAAAACATAAAAGGACTGGAAAATGCTATATCTTTTTAGATGAAATTCAAGAAGTAGATGATTGGCAAATTGCAGTAAAAGATTTACGTTTAGATTCTAATAATTCTATATTTATTACAGGAAGTAATTCCAAGCTTTTATCTAGTGAAATATTGACATTATTAAGCGGACGATTTGTGTCATTTAGAATTAGACCTTTTGTCTATAAAGAAATATTGGAGTATTGCAATCAAATTAATAAAGATATTACTCCTATAGATTATGTTATTTGGGGAGGTTTTCCTGCTAGATTTAATATCAATGATAATGAATCAACTAAGCTATATTTAGAAGATTTAGAAAATACTATTGTATTTAATGATTTAATTAAGCGATATAAAATAAAAAAAGTTGTAGCGTTTAAAAAAATCGTAAGTTATATATTAATGAATAATTCTAGAGTTTATTCTTCTAGATCAATTCACAAAAACATTAAAACACAATGTGAGAATATTTCATTAAATACAGTGATTAAATATTTAGATTATCTAAAAGATGCTTATATTATAGATGAAATACCTCAATATAGTACAAAAGCAAAAAAAGAGTTATCATATTATGGTAAAATTTATAATGCTGATGTATGTTTCAACTCTTTAAAGGTTAATAATAATAGATTTGATATTGATCATAATTTAGAAAATATTGTATATAATGAATTATTATATATGGGATATAGTGTTAAGCTATATGATAATAATGGAAAAGAAATAGACTTTATTGCAACAAAAAATAATAAAACATATTTGATACAGGTCGCTTATAGTGTTGTTGATGAAAAAGCTTATTTAAGAGAATTTGGTGCATTTGCTGATATGGATAATACAAATCAAAAGATTTTAATAACAAATGATGACATTGATTTTTCAACTAGTACAGTTAGACATATTAAGTTAGAAGATTTTTTAAATTTACAGGAATTATAAATAGTGGACATCTGTTTTGTAACAAACGTGCTATCGTTGAGAGAGATTTTTGAACTTGCTAAAAAAATCCCAATGAAATAGACTTGCGATCTAGTAATAAAGAGGAATATGTGATACAATGAGACTATCTTAAGGAGCTGGTAATTATGATATTACAATATGCCCAATTTAATATAACCACAATCCTGTAAGGCTTAAAGCTTTGCAGGATTTTTTTGAGAAAAGAGGAGCTTAATACTATGATTAAAACAAAAGAAATAACAATTATTGAGAAAGATTATTTGCAGGATTTAAATAAATAAAAGAAACTATTAGAACTAACCAAAATAAAGCAATGGTTGTTGTTAATAGTGCCATGATAATGACCTATTATGAAATAGGCCTATTATTAATTAAAGAAAAGTATGGGGAAGCAAATATATAGAGAATCTAGCTAATGATTTAAAAGAATATGGTAAAGGATATTCCTATGAACAATTAAAAAGAATGAGTCATTTAGCAAATGAATTTTCTAATGAGGAAATTAGGTCACACCCTGTGACCCAAATTCCATGGAGCACATTAATAACTGTTATTATGTCAAAATCAAAATCACACGCAGAAATGCTATGGTATATTGAACAAACATATAAAAACAAATGGTCAAGAAGCCAAGTAGAATTACAATTTAAAGCTAAAGCTATTGACTATAAAAAAAATTTCCAGTTGAGACGGATTTTTAATTTTGATTTAGAAAAATAAAACAGCACGTACTCGTTCGACAAAAATGTAGATTTCTACATATATGCCGAATTAATAATTGAATTATATTTAAAATTATGATATAAACAATTTTTCTTCTAGAATCTAATATATTAATTACTTCTCTCTGTAAAAAAATTATAGGTATTTGTTAATATTACAAAGAAAATCAATTGAATAGTTGTTCTATCTCTTCTTGGGATATTAGGCTCTAAATAATGTCTTTTTTCAGTATATCTTAAATATTGACTTTTAGCTGTAGGATCAAACATAAATAATAATAGTATTGTTTCTATGCTATCTTCTATTATTTCTTTAGCATCAATTTCAAAGTTTATATTAAAATTATATTCTACTAATAAATATACATAATTATATGCAATAGTAGAGAATAATACCACAGCAAATGGATCTAAAAATATTAATAATACTCCAGCTACCATACCACTAGCTACTGAAGCATAATATTGACTAATATTAGAAATATTAACATCATTAACTAATATTTCTCCTTCCTCTAATAAAAAGGTTATTATTAAATCTGATAAGAATTGAGCTATTATACCTTGAGTAGCTCCGTTTAATAGATTAGGAAGAATATGTGCTCTATCTAAATATTTATGATATTCTAAATTGTACATATTAATCTTCCTTTCTATTTATTATATGTATCATTATATTTATTTTATATGATAAAAAAGCAAGATATAATCTTGCTTAATTGAAATCTGTTTCTTTACCTTCATTTGAATTACCATTACCAGCTTTAGTAATGTATCCATTAGTAGAAGGACTTACATAATAATAAACAACAGCTGTATTATTATTAGATATTCTTTTAAAATAGAATATAACTGTATTACTATTTGTTATTGAGAAGGTTACATTACTCTTATCAGAAAATGCTGAATATATATCATTAATTTTATATACAAAATCAACATTCTCTATTACATTAGTATTAGTAGTACTACCTCCATTAGTGCCTATATCAAGATATACAAAGTAAGCACCATTAGAATCACCCTTAAGTAATAAATATTCTGTATTTCCATCATTAATTTCATCTTCAGTTATTTCATATTCATAATATAAAAATAAATACTGAGGAAGGTTTTCAGTTATAAACGGCTTGCCATTTGAACTAGTAATTTTTTCTCCACTAATAGTATTTTCGCCCTTGCTATTATAACTAATAAAGGGATTATTTTTGTCTGCATTAGCTCTTGTTATTTTAATCAAGCTAAATGAATTATTGCTAGTATTATTTCCTGAGAATACGACAAATTTGATTTTTCCAGCAATTTGTGGTTTGAACCAGATACCATTATTAGGAAGAATTACTTTTTCATATTCTTTACCAAAATATTCTATGGTACCATGATCACTCCAAGCATCATTTTGATCTCCAGAAACAATACTAATGCTTCCTGACCATCTTTGACTGAGTCTTAAAACAGAATAATTAATGGTTTTTTGAGTATCAGGTAATAAATTTTTAATATTTTCAGGTAGTGAATTATAGGTTTCATCAGAAATTGGTCTAATTGTATTAGGATGATAATCACCATTAGCGCCTATCATTTCAAAAAACTGAAGTGGAACCTTTTCTGATTCCATTGGAGTTTTATTATCTTCATTAAGATAATTTTTATTATTGTCAATATTACCATTATTATCCATTTGAGCATTTAATTTAGATGAGAAGGTGATAGTTTTATCATTAATCTTTATTTGGTTTCCTAAAAGGTATCCTATATTTTCGCTAGAAATATCTTCTTTAGCATTGGCACCAGAATAATTAGCTTCTGTGATGGAATCAGGATTAACAGTTAATGGAATCTTTTGTAATGAACCAAGAACGTTTTGTTTTTCCATAGTAGGTAGAAATGGGGATGGGGTAGAGCTTTGTTTATTATTATATATAAGTAATAATCTTTTAGCTAGCTTCTGAACATCGAAGCTACTACCATAGCCTAATCCTTCACTACCTGTATCATCCTTCCATTCAATAGAGTTTTTATTATAATCTCCAAATAGGGTATATTTACTTAATACACTATAGCTATCTAGTGGAGTGATTTTTGCTTGATAGCTTATTTTTGCATAATGAATACCGACTTTTTCAGCTTTTCCATTGATATATCCTGCAAGGATACCACTTAGTGATTTTGAATTATCTGATACTATTGTTTGATAGTTATCAATATAAAAATTACTAACATAAGGAATATTAGTACTATCATAGGTTGTATCTAAGCTTCCTATTATTCCAAACATTCCTACATAGGCTGATGAGATATTTGTTATAGAATTTGGTTTATTTGTTAATGAATTATAATCATTAGTTGCTGAAAAATTTGAAATAGTATAATTATTTCCATTAAACTCTCCTATAAATGGATAAGTATCTGTACCTATTGGAGGTATTACCATGCCATTCATATTTATATCATTATTCACTTCAAAATAGTATTTTCTATTTTGAAATTTTCCAAAATATTGTAGCCAAGCTAGGTTATATATATGATTTTTATTTTTTATTATATATGGATTTTCTTTTGTGCCATCACCACCAGCAAAATAACCACCACTTACGCTTGTATCAACATCTACTTTCTTTTCATTATTATTCACATACCATGCATAGGTCAATGTAAATGTAGTGATGAAAAGTAATATAACTCCTATTATTCTTAAATATCTAGTAGATTTATTCATAGGTTATCCCTCATTTCCATTTTTAATGAAATATCATTAGTAATTTCTATGGATGTAGATAAATCTGCTTTATCTGAAAATTGAGACAATAATAAATCATATAAATTCATTATTAGCTCTTCATTAAAATCAATTATATAATAAATATAATTAGTATTATTATCATCAATATATGAATCAAATAGTTTGTAATTATTAGTTTTAATACCATTTATATTATTATAAAAGGTAAAACTTCCATTTTTTAAATACTTATTATTTATAATTGTAGTATTAAATATTTCTATTGTATTAGAAAATCCTGTATGAAAGCTATTATCCAATGAATTATTATAAATTGAATAATTAGTATTATTATTTATTGTTATTTGGTAATTATTAAAATCATTTACCTGATATTCTATTTCTAATAATACTGCAGTAATAGTATTATTTAAATTGTTATATGATGGCATAATATTTGTTTCTTTACCTTTTATATAATAATCATTTTCTATAGTTAAATTATATAATTTGATATTAAATTTATTTATTTCATCATCCTTCGTTGTAGCAAAGATTCCGCCTGCTGAAACCTCGGTATTAGATACATACCACGCACAACAAATCACTACTAATAAAAAAGATGTCACTGTTAGTGATATTAGTGACATGTATAATTGTATTTTAGTTTTCATCATCACCAGCTCCTTTTTTATTGCAGCTGGCTGCCAGTTAAAAGGCCCTTTAGCTTTGCGTCACTTGGTTTCCCAAGCTTTGCCAATTTTTTATATTTTAACATTTTAAAATTAAAAAATTAATAATTTTTAAGAATTAATTATTTTTTTATTAATTATTAATTCTATAAATAACATTTATTATATATTAAATGAAAAGTATCATTTTTTCATCTTAAATACATTTAAAATAAGCTTGATTTATATGGTAACACAGATTATCAATGATAGTGTCTAATCTAATATTAGAGGGAATTTAAATTTTTTAATTTGTTAACTAAGAAATTCTAAGAATATGATTATTTAAAAACAATTGAAATTATAGCAAAGCAGTTAATTTTTCTTAAGAACATTTAAATAGAAAATAGTTATTTTAGGTTCTAATAGAAAAGATTTATTATATTTATAAATACCAAAGTTTCTATTATTGCTATAAAAAGGCAATGAAAACAACTGAAAGATTATGAAAATTAATGAAAACGCTTTACAATATTTTTTTGATATGTTATATTATTTTTTATATTTTTTTTAAAAAGGGAGAATAAATATGAAGTTTAAAAAAATCATAGGATTATCAATCGCATCTCTAGCGATGATATCCGTTGCATCATGTGGAGGACCAAAAACTGGTTCCTCCTCAACAAGTGTAGATAATTCTACAACTAGTGTTACAAGCACTCCAACAAGTGCTCCAACAAGTGCACCAACAAGCACTCCAACAAGTGCACCAACAAGTACACCAACAAGCAAACCAACAAGTACTCCAACAAGTACACCAACAGGACCAATTGAAAATGGTTCATCAGAGGGTTCTTTAGATTCTGGTAATGGTGAGGTTGTATCTCAAAAGGACGTTGTAATCACAAGCTGCTCAGGAACTAATGAAGCAGCATATGTAGAATATGCTAAGGTTCCTAACGCTACTGATTATGCAGTATATTTTAAATCAGCAAAAGATTCAGCTTATGCAAAAGCTGATAAAAATATTGCATTTACTCAATATTTAAGTGACAATAAGGTAAGAACTGATTTAGTTGGTTTAAAGCCAGGAAGCTACAATGTAAAGATTGTTCCTATTATTAATGATAGTGAACAAGCTGAAAGAGAATCAATAGTTTTAGTAAATGTAGTTGCTTATGATAGATCAGGCTATGCACATTTTAACTATACCGATGGTGTAGGTGCATATAAGGATGATGGTACATTAAAGGACAATGCAATTGTACTTTATGTAACAGATGCAAATAAGAATACAGTAACATTAACATATGGTGATACTACAGTTACAGGTATTGGTAATATTCTAAACTCTGCTGGTCAAGAATGTGGTGAAGTGGGTCATGAGGGACAATGTAAAAAGGTTTCAGGTGGTAAAACCTATTACGCTACAGCAAATGGCAATAAGGGTATTATTAAGACTTTAGCTGAAAATGATATTCCACTAGTAATCAGAATTGTAGGTACAGTATCTGAATCAGGCTTAGGTGCTCCAGGTACATTTAATGCAAATTCAGAGGGCTTGATCGATGGATTAACAGCATACGATGGAAATGATTATGGTGGAACTGCAGGTGACAATGGTCATATGGCTCGTATGAAGAGTGGTAAAAACATTACAATTGAGGGCATTGGTAATGATGCAGCAATTGATGGTTGGGGAATTCACTTTATGTGTGAATCTGCCGCACCACAATATGCTAAAAACTTCGAAGTACGTAATATCACATTTATGAACAATCCAGAAGATGCCTTAGGAATGGAAGGTGTTCAAGCTAATAATCAAATTACTGCATCTGTTGAAAGATGTTGGATTCATCATAATTCCTTCTTAAAGCCAACAATTACAAGTGAAGCAGAATCAGATAAGTCTGAGGGCGATGGTTCTTGTGACTTTAAACGTGGTAGATATTTCACTAATAGCTATAACTATTATGAAAATTGTCATAAAACTAACCTAATGGGTAGTTCAGATGATAGCTTACAATTCCATTTATCATTCCATCATAATTTATGGTATGGATGTAAGGCTCGTCAACCATTAGTAAGAAATTCAAATGTTCATTTCTATAATAACTATATAGTAGGTACTACAGATTATGTAGCATCAG
Organism: uncultured Anaeroplasma sp.; assembly: GCA_945919465.1. Taxonomy (GTDB): domain Bacteria; phylum Bacillota_I; class Bacilli_A; order Acholeplasmatales; family Anaeroplasmataceae; genus Anaeroplasma. The sequence continues at coordinate 34,543 of CAMEJG010000009.1, forward strand.
TTAGAGCTAATGCTTATCTATATACTGAAAATAATTATTATTTAGGCTGTAAGAACGCTGTTCAAACAACATCAGGTGGTACAGCTAAATCATATGGAGATATTATGGTTGGTGGATATGAAGATAATATGGCTACAATCGCAACTTCAAGAGAGCAATCAATTTCAAGCTCAAATTTATATGCTAACTTTGATACAAATCCTGAAATATTCTATTATGATTCAGTTAATAAAGTATCTAATTGTTATTTAACAGATGCAAATACAGCAAGAAAAGAATGCTTATTATATTCTGGTTCTCCATATAGAACAGTATTAAATAAAACAGAATTAAAAACTACATTGGACATTACTTCTATAGCTTCTTCAGCAACAGTAGGCGCAACAGATACATTATCAGTAGCTAAAGCAAAGGGTATTGTAAAGGTATTTACATTAACTGCTCCTGCATCAGTTACTATTTCTGCAACTGGTACAGCAGGCTATAGCCCAGCATTCTTAGTTAAGAAGGATGGTACCTTCATTTGTGCTATTACTTCAACTGCTCAAAAGGTTGAAGGACTAGAACCAGGTGAATATGTAATTATTTCTGGTGCATATGATCCAGTTTCAGGAAAGAATAGTAAGGAAGCTAGTGCTGAATTAGTATTTGAGGAATTCAATTCAGAAGAATTAGATAATAAATTAATTGCAGCATATAATGATGCAGTAAATGCTATTCCTGAAGAAATCACCTTCTCTACTACATGCTATAACGCAATTAAGAATGCAGAAGCAGCATATAAGGCTTTAGGCTCAAGATTACAACCTAGTGTTGATTATTCTAAGCTTACTACTAAGGTTAGTGCTTATAAAGCAGCAGGTGTTACCAAGGTTGAAGCATTAATCAATGCAATTGGTACAGTTAATGAAAATAGTGGTGCTGCAATTACTCAAGCAAGAACTGCTTATGATACATTAGTATCTCAATATAGTGATGTTACAGTTAGCAATTACAATACATTAACTCAAGCAGAGGCTAGTTTCAAGGAATATGCAGTTACAGCTGCAATCAATGCAATCAATGCCATTGGTACAGTTGATTTAACTAAGGGTGAATTAATTACTACTGCAAGAAATCTATATGAAACATTAACAACAGAAGATAAAGCACTTGTAACAAATTACAATACATTAACAGAAGCAGAGGCTAAATATTCTGATCTAGTTAAGATTGATAATGTTAATACATTAATTAATAATTGTGATACTACATCATTAGAATCAATTAATGAAGCATTAAATGCTTATAATGCATTAACAGATACATTAAAATTAGAAATTGATTCAGCTAAGGTATCTAGCTTAAAAGTTAAACAAGTTGAATTATTAATTGCTGCAATTCCAGAAACAATTGAATTTACAGCAAAAGCTTCAATTGATGCAGCTAATAATGCCTATAATCTATTAACAGATGCAGAAAAAGCATCAGTTACAAATGTAGCTAAGCTTACAAAAGCTTTAGAAGATTATGAAGCATTAGGTATTCAAACTCTTGCATCATTAGAAGTTACTACAGGCTTTGATACTTATTTTGAGGTAACAGGTGATCCAAGTTCAATTTCAGCATCACATTCATATGAATTAAAATCATTATTAATGTTTGATAATTTATCATCAATATCTATTACATCATCAGTAACAGATAAGGGTACAACTTCAATTAAGGTTTACTACTCTACTGATGGTGAGACTTGGACTGATTGTGGTACTGAATTTAAACCATCATCAAATAATTCTGCAGCTACAGTTACTGCATCATTAAATGTAACAGGTCCTGTATATATTAAGATTGTTGTAACCTGCTCAAAACCTGATACAAACCCTAAGGCAGTAACAGTTTCTGCAATTAAGGTTAATAAAGAAAATTAATTTTATACTATTAGGCATGATAAAAAACATATCATGCCTTTATAGTTATTAAAAAGTATAAATTATTGTAATAAAAATAAAAAAAAATAATAGAATTCAATTAAAAAATTGATATTTTTAAATAAATAATATATAATATTTATGCAAATAGACGATTCAATATAAAAATAGAGGTAATATAATGTTTTTCAAGAGAAAGAAAAAAGAAAAGGTTGTTATTGATTCTAAATACCAAATTGGTGAGCTAGTATATTTTAGATATAATGGTGATTTAAGATTTGGAAAAGTATCTAACATATATATCTATAATGATGAAATTTGCTATTCAGTACAAATGGGTGGAGAATGTCCAGTAGAAATTAATAACCTTCCAGAAAAATCATTAGTTAAAAGGAATTAAAATGAATTGTAAAACAGTATTTAAAATTAATGTAGCCTGTATTAGTGAAGAAGAAGTATTCTCAATTATTGATTATATAGGAATTGAACCAGGAATCACTGATAATTTCTTATATTATGGATTAATGAGTAAAGATACAGAAGAAGAACACTATACCCTACATGATCAATTAAATGAAACTCTAAGTCTTTTATATGATAAAGCTGATATTTTAGTTTCACTAAAAAATCAATATAATATATATTATTCAATTGATGTAAAATTTTCTGATATAGAAGAGGAAATATATAGAAAAACCTCATTTACGATAGACGATAAAGCTAAATCTTTTATAGAAAAGGTAGATGCTTTTTATAATTTAAACGATGGATATTTTGAATAATTTAATAAAATCAATGGTTTTTGCCCTAAAAAATACCAAAAATTTCTATTTTTTAGTTTTTATTTATTGACACTATTAGCGTTTTCATTTATAATTAACGTGAATTAAGGGCAAAACTAGAGGAATCTAGTGACGCAAAGCTATAGGGTCCCTAAAAGGATAGCCAGTTGCCATTGATGTTATGTCAAACATGGATGGCTTTTTTTATTTTTCAAAGAAGGAGGGAATACTAGTGAAAGGCTTCGTATCATTATTTAAAAGTAAATTCTTTAAAGTTGCAATATTATTAGTATTATTCCTTGCTTCATCAATAATTATCGCATCAGTATTACTAGGAGATGAGGCAGGCTCCTTCGTTATTCAGGTTAAAAACGAAGACCCATCAGCTAGTATTTCAGTTACTGAAGTAGATATGGAAGCTTTAAAGCTTGAAGGAAAAAGCCCTGAATCTTCAGACTTAGCTTCAATGCTAGCACCAGAAGGTGTAGTTTCATTTTTAGACTATACCCCAAAAAGATTCTTAGAAAATGATTATCAAACTTTAAAGGAATATTCAACTCACCTAGGTAGATACTTGCCAGTAGGTGATGAAGTTTCTGGATATAACCTTTATTGTTATACTTTCTTTATAGTAAATACAGGTTCTTCAGCAGTAAATGTAAAAATATCAATGGATTATAGTAAAGTAGTAAATTATTTTGATGATATCGCAAGAGTATTAACCTATACTACAAGAAGATTAAGTGGAGAAAACCAAGTTAATATTTATCAAAAGAAAGATGAAATTACTAAAGATTATTCTCAAGTAGGCTATACAGTAGCCCCTAAATCCTTTGCAGTAGAAGGAAATGGTAGTGGAGTAATTTATAATAATGAAAATATTCTATTATACGCACCAGAAGTTAGAACTGATGGTTCAAAAGAATATGATTTTGCAAAATACAGTGTATTTTTCTGGTTAGAGGGAGAAGACCCAGATAGTGATAAATACGGTGAAAAACTATATGGTGGTTCAATTAAATATAGTATGAGTATTGATGTATCAAATGATTAATTAAGGGAGGGAATGGCATATGAATAAAGTAGCTCGTAAGTTAATACTAAGTATCTCTGCATGTGCCATGACTTTAGTTACATTAACCTCAACTACTTATGCATGGTTCGCGAGAAATAACGATGCATGGACTGATGAATTTACCCTAGAGATAGAACAACATGATGGATTAGTTATTTCTATTGACGGAGTCAATTATGTTAACTCAATTACTAATGATAATCTTTTTAAAGCAGTAGCTGCAAAAAGATTAAATAAGTCAGTTAATGAAATAACAAATGAAGAAATATTAGAAGCTAAAAAAACAATTTTAGCTCCAGTATCAACTTCAAATTTATTAAATTTCACAACAGTAAATTTAAATTCAACTATAGAAAATGGTTATTATATGCCACAACAAGCAGCAATAGATAGCTATTTATCATTTGATTTATATTTCAAAATAGATCAATCAAAGCTAGATAATCAAAAAAATTATTATTTAACCTTTGTAGATCAATTAAGTGTAGATGCCCAAGATGATTCAAAAACAAATATAGGGTCTTATGTAAAGGGTACTGATAATACAATTAAGCTTCATAATGAGCTTATAGTACCAAGCTATAAAGCAGATACCCTTCATCCAGACGGAATATATCATAGTAATGAGGTAATAACAGTTAATACTCGTGATTCAATTAGAATCGGAGTATTAGGAGATAATACCTACATTTATGAACCATATATGGGATATGGCTCATATGCACTTGATGGAGATTTATCAAGCTATAATTTAGATGAAAATCAATTAAGCCTATATAATCCTAATCAAAATGCAATGCTTACTTATTTTAATAATACTCATGTAGAGAAATTAAAGCCTTTAGATAATCAAGAAGACTTTAATACCTATATAAATACAAAAAAAGATTTTAATGGCTTAGATAACCTAGGAGTCTTTACAAAGACAGAGGATAGCTACAATCCAGTTAAAATCACAGTGTTTATTTGGCTTGAGGGTTATGATTCAGATTTCATTAGAGGAGTAGATAACCCTAAAATCTCTTGTTACCTTAATTTTATGAAAAAGGAGGTAACAGAAGATGAAATTGCGTAAATTAATCTTAAGTAGCTTATCAAGTATATTTTTAGTATCAACATTAGTAACTGCAACCTACGCTTATGTAGTGTTAGATACTACAAGTGATGTTAGAGAATTCGAATTCAATGTTGAAGGTACTAAAGGCTTACTAGTATCCCTAGATGGAATTAACTTCTCACAGGATATTAGTAATTCTCAAATTACAGAATATATCCTAACAAGCGCAAAAGAATCAAATTCAAGCTTAACAAGCTTTGAAGAATTAAAATTTACAGGTGTAACACCTAAATTAAATGAAACAAATAATGTATTATTCACAAATAATACAATGCAGTTTCAAAAGAATGTTACAGTATCTACAGGCTTCAATAGTTATGAACATAAATATATTGATGCAGTAAATAATATAGATTATATTTCATTTGATTTATACTTCAAGGTAATAGATACAAACAATAAAGATAATTATAATCTATATATTACAAATAACTCCTATATTACAGGACAACTAGTAGAAACTACATTAGTAAATAAACTAACAACCTCTACAAATACCTATAATAGTGGAGATAAAATATCTGTAAATCCTCAAAACGCAATGCGTTTAGCAATATCAGAATTAAAAGATAATTCATTAAATACAAATTATTATGAAATAATAGATTCAAATAATTTAGGAAGTACAGCAATAGAGGGTAGTCAAGATACATCACATAATCCAAATTTCAATGCAATGTATACTTACTACAATAATTGCTTCCCAAATTCACAATTTATTCAAGCAGCAACAGATAATGAATCTTTTAATACAAAGAGTAGTTATAGTATAGATGATAATGATTATTTATCTCAATTTATTTATGATACCAATTCTAATGATTATAATATAATCCATACAAAATTATACCTATACCTAGAAGGTTGGGATAGTGATTATTTTATGGGTTTACCATTAGAATGTAATAAATTAAATATCGGATTACAATTTGAAATAAAAAAATCGTAATCTATCAATTTATTACTTGAGAGGGGGAATGTGATGAAAATTAGAAAGAAAATCATCTTAGGTATTATATCAATAATGTTACTAGCAGTAACATTTACATCTACTACCTATGCATGGTTTAAACTAAACAGTCACGCCGGTGTTGATTTCGAATTTAAGGTTAACGGTGGTTTAGGTTTCTTAGTTTCAGTAGATGGTGAAAACTACTCAAATGATCTAACAACCGATCAAATAAAAATAGCAATGATTCAAGGCTATAATCCTGACAGATACATCGTTCAAAATAATTCTTTAAAAGAAATATCTGGAGATAATTATTTTGATGTATCAGATGATAAAGTAAATGAATTATTTACTAAATCATTGTTATTATCACCAATAACCTCACATGATGGTTTGAATTTTACAAATTTAGCAGGTTCTAAGGTTCAACAATCTTCTGGAAAATATATTCAGTTTAGCGTATATTTTAAAGCTACTTCTGAACTAGTAGAAGATAACTTTAGTTATAATATATATTTATGTGGGGAGGATATAGAATCTATTAATGGTACTATTGCTACTAAAACAACAATAAAATCCAATGATGTAAATATAATTACATTATTAGATGATATGGTTTTATACAATGGTACTGAAGAGGGATTAGTCGTAGGACCTGAAAAGACTCAAAAATCCATTAATGTGTATACTTCGAACGCACTAAGACTTAGTATCGAAGACACTTCATTGGAAGAGCCAAAAGCTACAATCTTTGAGTTGACAGACGAAAATGATTTAGGTAGCTACGCAACAAATTATAATAAAGAAACAGATGCATCGGACCTTACAGATGAACAAAAGGAAGAAAATAACAGATTATACAACTCAAATTATAATGCAATGTTTACTTATTATAATAATTTAAGACCATATTCTCAATTAACAGCAATGAATTATGAGGATATGCCTAAAACCGTAAGGACATTATCTGAAGACGTTATATTAACAAATGTCAAATCAGGTGGTCCAGCAAAATTGTTAACATTTAGATTTTGGTTAGAAGGTTGGGATTCCGACTGTTTTGATGGCCTATCAGAATCAATTAATGTTAAGCTATTATTTAATTCTGTAATAGCATAAAAATAAAAAAGAAAGAGGAAAAAAAACATGAAATTAAAAAGCAAATTAATTATGTCTGGTGTTGCTTTAGCAGCATGTGCAGCAACACTAACATCTACAACTTATGCATGGTATACAAATAATACTAGTGTTTCTACAAATTCTGTAAGCGGTTCAACTGCAACATCAGGTTCAGACTTATTATTGATTTCAGCAGATAATACAACTTGGGGAACTACATGTACACCAGATATTGATGGTACTGCATTAAAACCATTAACATATAATTCAGAAACTAAGGCTCTAAATACATTAAATTATTCAACTGGAGAAATTGGAACAGAAACAACTGATCAAGCTGGATATGATAGTTTTACATTATATTTTAAATTGCAGTCAACAACTGCTGCTCATTTATATGTTAAAAGTTTTACAGTGACTAATACTACAGGCTCCTTACCTTCAAAAAGTGTCATAGGAGATAATTGGAGTTTAATTTCTGGTAAAACTGCTGCAACTTCTTATACAGTTGACATGTTAAGAGCACTTAAATTAAAAATGGAAATAACCCCATATACTGATCCAACAGGCGATGTAACAGCTTCTGCAGGAGAAACTACAACAACCATTTATGATATTTCTACTTTGCAAACATTTGGTGATTCAACCGATTCTATTGGTACATATTCTAGTTATAATGCTCATTCATATTTAAATAGTGTTATGGAAAAATCATGGACAATAGCTCCAGATTATAAAGACAAAAATGTATATCCTACTGGTACAACAGTATCAGATGTTTCAAATTGGGATTTAGGTGTACTACCTACTGCTGGCACTAGTGATACTTTAGGAAGTTATTATCAAGTAGTATTTAAGTTCTATTTAGATGGTTCAAATAAAGCATGTTTTGATGCATGTCAAGGACAAAGTTTTTCTGTTACAGCTTCATTTTCAACAGAAAGCACAAATGTTTTAAAAATAAAAGAGAATTAATTATTTATTTTTATAAAATCTTAATTTATTCTTTAAGGAGGTATAACCCATGCGTGGTATAACAAAGAAGATATTTTTAAGTATACTAACATGTTCAGTTGTTCTTGTAACAATGTTCGCAACAACTTACGCATGGGTTGGTATCCTCACTTATTCTTCAACAGATACATTTAATTTAAATTTAAAAGTTGAAGATTTAAATAATGAGTATTTTCTTACAATATCAGATACAGGTGAACAAGGCACATTTGGAGAAGAAATTCAATTAGATGTAATTCAAAAACAAATTATGGACAATCTAAATATTAATTATGATATGATTGATTCATCAAACCCAGAAGCAGTTAATAGATTTTTTTCTGATAAAACCAAATTAATGCCAATCACTCCAATATTAGATAATAATAAAAATATAAATTATTTTGAAGAAATAAATAATTTAGCTTCAGGTAATTTATATTATTCAAATAGTAAAAAATACTATAAATTTGATATTTATTTATCTGTTGATACGAAAGAAGGTATTCAACCAAATACAAATATTTCAGCAAGTGTTGCATTAGATGAAATAGGGAATTCATTAGAAGGTACAATATCTCCATATGTTTTATATAATGGAAATACTATTCTATCAAATTACAATAAGCCATCAGATTTTAATATTGATAGATATCCTATATTAAAAGATTTACCTACTAGTTTTTCGATTGATTCTTCATCTTCAGCTAGATTTGCCTTAGAGATTTATGAACCAATTAGTATTGATTCAACTTATTCTGAACAAACACCTTTAAAAACAATAATTTATCAAGGAGGAACAGCTAATCCTTCTATTACAAATAATTTATATTGTTTAGGTGGTATTCTTCCGGAAGAATATAATTTAGCTATACAAGAAATGAACAAATTTTATAGGAGAAATCTAGTTATTCCTGATAATGTTAGAAATAGAGAAGAATTAGAATTGATTGATGCGAATAGAAAAATTTATTTAGCAGAGGATTACCCATCTTATAATTTAGGAGTAAAAGATGGCATTCAAACTAAATTAAAAATATCAGTATATTTTTGGTTTGAAGGTTGGGATGCGGATTGTATTAAGGCAATTGATGAAATGCCTGTAGCATTAAATTTATCATTTACTGCTGATATCGATGAATAAAACTAAGTGAGGCAAGAAATGTCTCTTGCCTCATTTATTTTTTATTTAAATAGAAATAAAAGAATTAGTAATCTAGTTTTTTTATTTGTGTTTTAATAAAAATATGATACAATATATATAAATATTGTAAACTTTTGTAATAATAGAAAGGATTGGTGACTTTAATGGAAAATTCCAATGTTGAAAATGCAATAGAATCTAAGTCAACTAAAGAAAAAGTCCTATTTATTTTAAAAATAGTAGGTAATGTTATATTTTACTTAATTATTATTATGCTATTTTTATTTTCAATAATGAATATAAATTCTGGTGGTGCTAATAGAGCTCCTAACATTTTTGGTAAAGGATTTTTATCTGTTCAGTCCAACTCAATGGAAAAAATGGGAGATTATCCAGCTAAATATGCAGAAGCATATGAAAGTTATGAGATAAAAGGATTTTCTAAAGGTGATCTTTTAAATGTTGATATTCTAAATGAAAATGATAAATTTAATTTAAAGGTTGGAGATGTAATTACATTTGAAACAACAATAAATGGTACTGTAGCTTTAAACACCCATAGAATTGTTTATGCTTCATATGATGAAAATAATAAACTAGTTTCAATTTCAACTCAAGGAGATTATTCAGCTACTGTAAAAGGATTAGTATTCGATCCAACAGATAATGATAATGCTGATAAAATGTTAAATCTTGAGCAATCAGGAGATATTGATACTTTCAATGTTGATAATTTTGATAAAATTATTTACAAGGTAACTGGAGTATCAAAAGGTGCTGGTGCTGTATTAGATAATATTCAAGCAAACTGGTTATGGTATTTTGTATTCCCTGTTGCTGTATTATTAATCTTTGAATTATTTATGGTAATAAAGAATTTCATGGATTTAAAGGGTACAAAACAAAAAGCTGCTCTTGCAACAGACAAGGAAGCATTACTTGCTGAAGTGCAAGCAGAAAAAGAGAAAATGCGTCAAGAGCTATTAGCTGAATTAAAAGCTCAACAAGAAGCTGAAGCTAATGCTACAAAAACTGAAACAGTTGAAGAAGTAAAAGAAGAAACTCCTACTGAAGAAGTAGAAGAACCAACAGAAACTTCTAAACAAGAAACAAAATCTGAAGAAGAACAATAATAACATATAAGGACCAATCAATTATGATTGGTTTTTATTAATTATGAGTGATTAAATCATTATGAAAAAATAAAAATTTTGTGTAGAGTAAAATGAAACTGAGCCACTTATAAAAAAATATCATTACTAATAGTAGTAAGGAGTTGAAAGGAATGATAAATATCATAAACAAGAATAAAGTGATAGTAAGATTTCGAAGTGGCGAAAAAAAGAGCAATAATTAAATGTATCTATATACCTAAAAAATAAAATACTGATGATTGAAGATATATAAAAAATTTTAATATCGTTAATGATGATTAGGATATTAAATAATAAGTCTGATTTTTTTTTATAAAATATTTCATTTTATGAACATAGTTTTAATGAAATGAGGTAATATTGTGCTTAAAAATAAAAAAGTGATCAAACTCGGTACGGACCGAAAGATTAAACTTTATGATAAGATGTTAAAGGTACTTAAATAAGAAACTTTTATGACAGTGATTTAGTAAAAATTATAGTTTAATTTAGTTATTTGAGTGATAATTTAATTAAAGCGATTGGCTTGAATTCGTTTAATTTAGACACCTTAAAAAGTTTAAATTTATATAATTCTAAATTTGGATACAACAATGCCGCATTGCTATTAGCTGATAGTAATAATTTTCCAGGTCTTGATATTGCCGTTTTTGGAAATTCAATAAATATTTTTAAGAAAAGAATATCGTATGCAGGTGAATCTATATTAAAACAATATTATGATGTGTTAGAAATTTTTAGGAGTGAATATATTGTTGAAAAAATTGAAGATGGTTTTAGGCAAAAAATAGAATTGGTTCCATTTGATGCATTTAGAGAAGCTGTAGCTAATGCATTAGTACATAGAACTTGGGATATAAAAGCTAATACAAAAATTGAGATGCATCCAGATAGGATTATTATTTCATCACCTGGTGGATTGGTAGCAGATATGTCAAAAGAAGACTACATTAATGGGAATTATTCCTATTTAAGGAATCCAATTATTGCTAATGTTTTTAGAAGACTTAATATTATTGAAGCCTTTGCTACTGGAATTAAAAGAATAAATGAGGCATATAAGGATGCAATAGTTAAACCAATTTATGATGTTACTAGTAGTTCTATATCAGTTACATTACCTATTATTGATCAGGCTAGCTTATCATTCAATGAGAAAAAGGTTTACGATGCTATGAAACAAAATTACTCATATAGTAGATTAGAATTAGAAGAGATAAGTGGTTTTGCTAAAGATACATTAATTAGAATTCTAAATTCTTTAGTTGAAAAAGGAATTGTTGAAAAAAGTGGAAAAGCTAGAGCAACAATGTATGTAAAAAAATAATCGTTGCAAAATCGTTGAAAAAATGCAACGATTTGAATATGTCAACTAAGATAGTCTTTAAAATAGATTATCTTTTTTTGGTTTATACCTTTATTATGTATCACAATTGTGATACAATATATGTGTAGGTGATGATTGTGAAAAATGAAGTTATACATGCAAGAATATCAGAAGATATTAAAAAAGAATGTGAAAGTATTCTATCTAATATTGGTATATCTATGTCACAAGCAATAGATTTATATTTAAGGCAAATAGTATTAAAAAGAGGGATACCATTTGAATTAAATGAAATTGAAAAGGAAACTCCAACAGAAGAATTAGCATATATCATTAATTCTGTTGATGGTGGTGAAGTTCCTAAAGAAGCTAAAAAGATTATTCATTTATATACAAAGGGTGATATTGATCTTGAAACTGCTAAATTTGCTATAGGAAGGATTGTTGCAAGATGGTAGATAAGTATTTATATCCTGGGACTAATGTATTAATTAATAAGCTTAATATAAAAGATGGTTTGAAACTCGAAAAAGCTGAATACACATATGTATCACTTAATATTTCAGCTATAATTAATAATCTGATTGAGATTAAATCTTTGTTCGATATTTGTAAAATACATAAGTTATTATTTGGTGATTTATATGATTGGGCAGGAGAATATAGAACTATTAATATTTATAAAGAAGAGCCAGTTCTTTCGGGATTATCTGTTAAATATAGTGAATATAAAAACATAGAAAAAGATTTAAAAACTTTAGATAATAAATTTAAAATAATAGAATGGAAAGATTTATCTCATAAGGAAATAATAGATGAAATAGTAAAGATGATTTCTAGCTTATGGAGAATTCATTGTTTTAGAGAAGGCAACACCAGAACTGTTACAACATTTTTATATATTTTAATGAAACAGTTAAACTTAAAAGTTAATGTAAAATTTATTGGTGAGCACGCTAAGTATTTTAGAAATGCATTGGTTTTAGCATCTATCGATGAGTATAGCGAATATGAATATTTGGCAAATATTCTAATGGATTCAATATCTATGAAGAACATAAATGAAAATAAGTATAAAACTATACGCGATTATGAGGTAGAAAAATACGAATATAGAAACCATAAATATGATAAATAATACTTCATATTTAGCTAAATCCAATTATTATTTCATTCGGGTTTTAAAGGATTACGTTAAACCGGAATTCACCCCATTTTATTTTGAACTATCTACCAAAGTAAAATGAAAAAGAATATAATAATTATGTACAATTAGATTTTAGATAATAATTAACATAATTAATTTTTCATATATTATAGGTACAATGACATTGAAAAAATAACATAATTATGCTATAATTATGTCAAAGAAAGAGGGTGCTGTTATGCAAATAATTCCAATTAAAGATTTAAGAGATACAAATAAAATATCAGATTTATGTAATGAAAGCAATGAACCAATTTTTATTACTAAAAATGGGTATGGTGATATGGTTGTTATGAGTATAAAAACATATGAAGAAAAATTAGAAAGAATTGAAATGTATGAATCTATACTTAATGGTCTTGCAAATGTAGAAGAAGGCAAAATAAAAGATGGTCCATGTGCATTAAAGGATTTAAAAGCTAAATATGATTTATAATTATGAATTTACAGAATTAGCTATTAATGATATTGATGAAACATTAAATTATATTACAAATAATCTTTGCAATAAAAAAGCAGCAGTAGATTTGATGAAAGATATTGAAAAAAGCATTAATAATATTTGTATGTTTCCACTGGCATATCCTGATTGTAAATATTATTATATTAAAGATGAAAATATTAGACATGCTATTATTAACAATTACATTTTACTTTTTAAGATTTATGAAACGAAGATAGTTTTTCTTAGATTTAAATATTCAAAACAAAATAAAGTATTATAAGATCAAGTGTTATGTTCCACTTGATTTTTTTGAGGTAACTTCATTGCATTTTGTTAATGTCTAACATATAATTAAAAACAACCAGCAGTTGATTTTTATTCAAATAAGAATATATGGTTAATACTATAATTTCTATATATAATGATTGTGAAGAGGAAAAATGATGCAATTAAATATAGGTAAAAGGATAAAGGCATTAAGAAAAAATAAGTAAAATTTATAATTTTCATCTTAATATTAACATTTGGGGTCAAATGTAATATAATATATATGAAAGGCGATGATATTATGTTTAATCAACAAAAATACATAAATTCATTTATAAAAGATAATTATAAAACAATAAAGCTTAGAATTAGAAAAGATGATAGATTAATAATTGATAAGATAAGCTCAGTAGATAATATTAATAAGTATATAAAAGACTTAATAATGAATGATATTTTAGATAATAGAACATTTCATTTTATAAATAATGATGTCATGATAGATTTCGAATTATCACCTACATTAAATGATCTCATTAACAAAGCAGAAAATGCGGATTTATATAACGATTATGGGTTATATATGAATTTGGTTGATGCTATTGATTCGCAAGCAAAAAAAGAGACTACAAAACATATTATTTCAGAATCACAATGGAATAAACTTATGAGGAGGTATTCGCTATAATTGAAATTATTGATTTCACGGATTTCTTAGTGATAGGGATTTACAATATGCAGGTCGTGCGGGAGAAAAAAGATGAATAATCTATAATGGTGATTATTGGTTTTTAAAGTTTCCCAAGAATACTATAGGAATGAATCGTGTTACAGGTATATCATACGTCACATCACCACTAAGTGAATATATTGGAAGTCATATTTATGAAATATTAGGTTATGATGTTCATAAAACCATTTTAGGAATATGTAATGATGGTAAAAGAAATAAAGTTGTATGTGCATGCAAGGATTTTATTAAAGATGATACAAATGAAATACTTATTCCGTATACAGCTTTAAGAAATGATACTAATCCATTAATTATGGAACGAAATGATAAATCAGTTTTATCAGCATCTAATATTAATGAAATTATATTTCAACTAGAGCATAACACGATATTAGGATCAATTTCAGAAGCAAAGGAAAGATTTTAGGATGTTGCTATCATAGATATGCTGATAAATAATAATGATAGAAATGAAGATAATTGGGGAGTAATTAAATATAAAAAAGAAAATGAATATAAGCTTGCTCCAATATATGATTGTGGGAATTGTTTTTATGGAAAGACAAGCGAAGAAAGAATTGAAGCTATCATGTCTGATTCTGAAAAACTATATAGCAGTGCAATTAATGGAATAACAGCATATGAAGATGATGAGGAAAAAAGGATTTCTGCAAGAGATATTTTAAAAATAAACAACTCTATTTTGAAAGAAAGAAAAAAGTATATTTCAACGCTTATAAATGAAAAGATTTCCTTGATAGAAAACTTTATTAATTCAATTCCAAATTCTTATGGTGATATTGATATTATGTCAGAAGCAAGAAAAACATATTATATAGAAACGTAAGCATATTTGATAGACAGGTATAATAAAATTCTCAAAATCAACACTAA
>CAMEJG010000010.1 GCA_945919465.1 uncultured Anaeroplasma sp.
TATTATCCTTAAATAATTTGATAATTATGCCCTGAAATAAAGTGCTGTTCTATATGTTATAATATAAATAAGCAAGAATATGATGAAGAAATAAATGAGATAAATAATAAAATATCTTCATTATATGAAGTAAAATCTGAAGAAAAAGATATAGAGCTAAGTATTAATAGATTTAAAGCACTTATTAGCAAATATGACCACTTAGAGACTCTAACAAGAGAAGTATTGAATGATCTGATACTTAATATAAATGTATATCAGTATGAGATGATTGATAAGAAAAGAGTACAAAGGATAGAAATTAACTATAATTTCTTACCTTAGTTTCCTTTAGAATACTTCACACCGATTATGTATTATGATCCTACAGGACACTTCTTCGTTTCTGCTTTACTAATTGGAACATTAGTCGGTGGAATCATTGGAGCGGGTGTTAGCGTTATATCACAAGGTATAACAAATGGATGGGATAACATTAACGGTTGGCAAGTGCTACTTGATGGTACGATTGGTGCTGCAAGTGGATTATTATCTGCAACTGGAATAGGTACAGTAGGGGCTGCGCTGATTTCTGGAGGATTATGTTTTGTTGGAAGCGTTGGTGGCGATCTTATCTCTTCAAATGGCGATTGGTCATCAATAAATTGGGCCAATGCTGTTATTATGGGTATTGTAAATGTTGGTTTGGGTGCTTGGGCTGGTGCGGGATCACAAAATTCAGCCGCATTAGGAAAAGGTTTGCTTAGGAATGGCAATGTAAATAAAACATTTGGAATTATTTATAATGCAGCTAATAATTATTTATTAGGTAATATTTCAAAACGTAGTTTTTCTGGTGTATTTAATTTATATGGAAATCAGTTCATTAATGCTGTTTCAAAGGTTCTTCCAGGAACTATAGCACGATTAACAGCATTTAATTTAGGAAAATTAGGAATTACATCAATTATTTCTGGTAGTGCATCTATTGGATTAAATTATTTGTTTTAGTTAGGAGGCAATGTTTAATAGGATAAATGACAAAACTTTAAATCATCAACGTATTTCTAACGATTCTAAATTAAGATACATTTATATCAATAAAAAAGCAGATCCTCAACTTAAATGCATTGCTATTCAAGCGATAGTCTTCTTATTAAATGTAATATATACAATTGCAGCTTTTATTT
Organism: uncultured Anaeroplasma sp.; assembly: GCA_945919465.1. Lineage (GTDB taxonomy): Bacteria > Bacillota_I > Bacilli_A > Acholeplasmatales > Anaeroplasmataceae > Anaeroplasma. The sequence continues at coordinate 1,170 of CAMEJG010000010.1, forward strand.
TATTTGCGATTTTGGAAAAGCATTTGATTATTGAATATATTTCATTCGGATATTTTTTTCTATCTATGATTATTAAAGGTAGTACGATTCTTATTATTAATTTAAAAAAATAACAAAACTAACCATAAGAGTTGAAGTATGGTGATTTCTATAGTTTACTATACTTTTTGTTACGGCTACTATTCATTCGGAAAAGTTTCTTGCACAATTACTAAGAAAAAAGAATGTATTTAGATTCTTTCGTCATTGGTTATTTTAAAGGAGTGAGCAATTATGGTTTATGGATTAAATGAGTATAATCAATTGAAATTTTTAGAACAGTATAATTTTAAGATAGAAAACCATTCAAATGGATGATACACTGAAATTTGTCTAGTTAATGATGACGCTTGCATAGCTTATCATGAATGGTCGCAATTTGGAGATTACATTGTTTTTGTTTCAAATAGTTTACAAGATTACCAAAATCATAAATATTTAAGAATTTATAATTTAAATTGGTTTGTTAATAATGTAGAACCAAACCTTAAAATTATAAATCCAAAAAAAAGATATAGTTTTTTAGAATTGGTTAAGTTTTATTTAGAAAATCAATTAGAGAATAATAATACAATTTTCGAAGTGAAAATAAAATAATTTAAGTATTAACACAAACTTGTAGGAGTGTAGCTGTCATAATATGGTTCTTTCCAAAATGAGGTAGTTCGGTAGGTAGCTATCTAAGATTTTAAGATAATGAAAAAATGATTATATACCCACCTCACTTTGGAAGAGGATATATAATCATTTTTTGCTTTGTCAGCTACAAATTTAATCATTTATGAAATCTTACTTCTATCAACCATTTTAAAAACATATTCAGAATTAATCATATACATAATTCTATTTCTAAAACAAATAATACTAATTCTAATAAGCTAAGAGGTTTATTTAATGATAATAATAAATATGTAGGAAGTATGTGTATTAATGATAATAACCTAAGAGGTAATTATCAAGGAAATACCTATATTTATTTATCTTCATTAACTAAGGATGCCTTAACAATAGATAATGGAATATCATGTGTTAAGCTTGATAATACTACTTCATTAAGCTATATATTACAATCACCTAAAAATAGCTATTCAGGTAGTATAGGAATGTGGATTAAGATTAGAAAAGATAATTCTAATTATACTGGTAAATATACTTTATTTAGTAGATATAATAAGAATAAGACTAATAAACTAGAATTAGTATATAATAATAATTCATTAATCTTATATTTAAATAATACTAGTATAAGAACATTATCAAATAAATCATTAAATGAATATACGTTTATAGCATTATCATTTAATATATATGAAGATAATGGTTATAAATTAGATTATAATATTCAATATAATGCATATAATTATTCATCTACATATTCATTATCAAATAATATAGAATTAAATGATTATAATTATTATATTGGAGAAGCAATTAATGATATTGATGTATATCAAACAGGAATAATAATGTCATTAGATGAAATGTTAAATATAAGTGATCTTAATGATTATTATAATATAACAAGCTTTTATTTAATAAATGATCCAGAGAGAGAATTTAAAGACAATGGAGTAGATTTCTTAAGCTCAATGACATATCAAAATATTTCTGGTTATGAATTATATCCACTTCATGGAAGCTTATTGTCATTAAATGGTAAAAAAGAAAAGAATATTATAATTAAAAATAGAAGTATTTGTGATAAAGAATACTTCAATTATAATTATAAAAATAATAGATATTGTTTTGAATGTAATGGTAATTTATTAGAATATAATTTAGGAAATAATAATCGTTATACAGTATCATTAAATGTATATGTTCATGAATTAAAAGAAGGACAAATCATATTAGAGGAATATGATAATAATGGAAATAGATTAATATTATATATTTTCTCTAGTGGAAGATTAGTATATGAAATAGGAACTTCTATTCATACTACAACACTTATATTAACAGCTAAAACCTGGAATAGAGTATCTATTTCATATAGTCATCTAAGCTCTAATTCTTATATGTGTTATATTAGGTGTAATAATAATCAGGATTCATTTACATTGAATTTTAGTAAAGCATTAGGTGATGTCAATTTAGTATTAGGTGGTAGCTATACTACTAATAATCCATTAATTGGACAAATAGAAATGCTTCTAATTTCTAATACATATTTTTTAGATAATAATAATTATAATAATATAAAGAATATGTTTTTTATGAATAAATATTCAGAAATAGATGATTTAGGTAGATTAATTAAAAGTGGAGTAAAGAATAAAGATAATAATATTATTACTAATGAATTAGAATATCAAATAATTAATTCAACTCCAACTTATAATGTATCAAAAGAAATTATTAAATATGGTAATAATACTATTAATAGAAGCTATTCATATGGAAGTAATAATAAGAAGAATAATATTACTAATATTAGTGATTCTATATTTGGAAATAAATCATATGGATATAATTATAGAGGATATTTAGTAGATGATAATGGGATTAGTATTACATATGATAGTAATGGTAATATATTAACATATGGAAGTAAGAGTTTTATATATGATTCTATAGTTAAGGATAAATTAATTAAAGTAGGAAATAATAGTATTTCTTATGGTAGTAATACATTATTACCAAGCTATTATAAAGATAAGAATTTTATATATGAAGGAAATAGATTAAAAAGAATAATTATTTCAGGAGCTGATGAAACTACCTTTATAGATTATTATTATGATTTAAATGGATTAAGAATCAAAAAAGAAGTTATTACTGAATATAATGATGATAGAATTAATGAGTTTGAAATAATTAAATATTATTATGAAGGAAATAGATTAATTACTGAATATAAGGATGAAAATAAGAGATTAGATTTCTTATATGATAATAATGGTATATTATATGGATTTATAGAAAATAAGACTAATATATATTATTATGTAAGAGATTGTATGCAAAATATATTAGGAATTATTGACAGTAATAAAACAATAGTCGTAAAATATAATTACAATGCTTATGGAGAAATATTAAGTACTACAGGTAATCCTTATATAGGTTCTAAAAATCCATTTAGATATAAGGGATATTATTATGATGATGAGACTAATTTATATTATTGTAATAGTAGATATTATGTAGCAGAGTGGTGTAGATGGTTAACACCTGATAGTGTTGAATATTTAGAGCCAGAAAGTATCAATGGACTAAATTTATACTGCTACTGCGAAAATGATCCTGTAAATCGATATGATCCATCAGGTCATTTCTGGGATTATGTATTTGATGCGGCATTTATTGCTTGGGGAATATATGATTTAGTTAATGGTGGTTATAAGGATTGGAAAAACTGGGTTGCTTTAGGTGTTGATATTGTGTTTGCTGTATTACCTTTTGTTCCATCTGGTGTTGGTCAAGTAATTAAGGTAGGTAATAAAATTGATAATGCTGTAGATGTAGCTAGTGCCATCAATAAAATTGATAATATACAAGATATGTCAAAAGTTACTATGATTGGTAGAAGTATGGATCGTGTAACCGATACGGCAACATTAATTGGGAAAGCGGATAATTTATATGATGCTTGGAAAGGGTATGACGCTACTGCGACTGGTTTAAAAAGAGTTGCACATAATGGTATTTCTATGTTACATGATGCTGGATGGATGTTTGGTAAACTAAGAAGTGGCTACACGGTTATTGATATCGGCATGACTACTTTACATAGAGGTCGAGGATTATATTATGGCGCAGAACGCTTTGTAATAGGATTGTGGAAGACAAGAAACCTTTGGAAATTACCAATTAACTATTATTTTTAGGAGGCCTTTAAATGGATTATAAGAAAGAATTTACTGATTTAGCAAAAAAGTACAATTTAAATTATCAATATCAAGATTTCAAAAATTGCTTTGGAGGTAATTGGTGGGTTTATACACATAGTTTATACAATGATTCTGGTTGTTTTACAATTCACGTTCTACCCCAAAGAGGAGAGGTAGATTGTTATTTTACAGAGAAGTTTAGTACTGATAGAAAAGAATTATGTGGTAATCCAATAAATGTATATGAAGTTGAAAAAGAAATCTGGAATAAGAATGCAAAAATATGGTTCTTTAAAAATCCATTTTATTACTGGAATCAAGAAAAAATAATTAAAACTCTAATAGAAATAATCAATGTACTAATAGAAAAGGATAATGAATTCTTTGGAGTAAAAATTAAATAATTGAATATTACGAAGTTTAAGAGCCACCTAATATTCTCTTTTTGAGCTACCAATATTTATGAACTGAGCCAGACATTATATACTCGAATATTTTCAAAGTGATTTATCAATATTTGTTAATTGAGCCCTCCTATTATAAAATCTATTTGAGACATTAACACAGTCTCAAAATTTTATGGTTCTTTCCAAATTGAGGTAGTTTGGTAGGTAGGTAGCTATCTAAGATTTTAAGATAATGCAAAAATGATTATATATCCTCTTCCAAAGTGAGGTAGGTATATAATCATTTTTTGCTTTGTCAGCTACAAATTTAATCATTTATGAAATTTTACTTCTGATTCCTTTTTCGTCTAGAAATCTTACTTACCTTATCCTTCTCATGCCAGTTTATCTTATAAAGATATTCATCAATATTTGCCTGGATCCTATCAGGCAAAACATTTCATATAGTCATCTAAGCTCTAATTCTTATATGTGTTATATTAGGTGTAATAATAATCAGGATTCATTTACATTGAATTTTAGTAAAGCATTAGGTGATGTCAATTTAGTATTAGGTGGTAGCTATACTACTAATAATCCATTAATTGGACAAATAGAAATGCTTCTAATTTCTAATACATATTTTTTAGATAATAATAATTATAATAATATAAAGAATATGTTTTTTATGAATAAATATTCAGAAATAGATGATTTAGGTAGATTAATTAAAAGTGGAGTAAAGAATAAAGATAATAATATTATTACTAATGAATTAGAATATCAAATAATTAATTCAACTCCAACTTATAATGTATCAAAAGAAATTATTAAATATGGTAATAATACTATTAATAGAAGCTATTCATATGGAAGTAATAATAAGAAGAATAATATTACTAATATTAGTGATTCTATATTTGGAAATAAATCATATGGATATAATTATAGAGGATATTTAGTAGATGATAATGGGATTAGTATTACATATGATAGTAATGGTAATATATTAACATATGGAAGTAAGAGTTTTATATATGATTCTATAGTTAAGGATAAATTAATTAAAGTAGGAAATAATAGTATTTCTTATGGTAGTAATACATTATTACCAAGCTATTATAAAGATAAGAATTTTATATATGAAGGAAATAGATTAAAAAGAATAATTATTTCAGGAGCTGATGAAACTACCTTTATAGATTATTATTATGATTTAAATGGATTAAGAATCAAAAAAGAAGTTATTACTGAATATAATGATGATAGAATTAATGAGTTTGAAATAATTAAATATTATTATGAAGGAAATAGATTAATTACTGAATATAAGGATGAAAATAAGAGATTAGATTTCTTATATGATAATAATGGTATATTATATGGATTTATAGAAAATAAGACTAATATATATTATTATGTAAGAGATTGTATGCAAAATATATTAGGAATTATTGACAGTAATAAAACAATAGTCGTAAAATATAATTACAATGCTTATGGAGAAATATTAAGTACTACAGGTAATCCTTATATAGGTTCTAAAAATCCATTTAGATATAAGGGATATTATTATGATGATGAGACTAATTTATATTATTGTAATAGTAGATATTATGTAGCAGAGTGGTGTAGATGGTTAACACCTGATAGTGTTGAATATTTAGATTCAAGTAATATTAATGTATTGAATTTGTTTAGTTATTGTGGTAATGATCCTGTAAACATGTATGATCCAGATGGGAATAGTGCAGTGTTGGCCTTGATTCTTGCTGGAACATTTGCAGTTGGTTTCGGATCAAGTTTGCTTATTAATGCTGCACATAATGATTGGCAACTGGATTGGAGAGGCTTTGCACAAGCCGGTGTTGATGGATTGTTTGCAATGGGATCTACACTGTTAGCGATGATAGGAATAGGTTTTTGGGCCTCTGTTGGTATAGGCGCAGCAATGGGGTGGTCTCAGTATGCACTAGGTACTACTATTCAAGATGATGATATTACTTGGCTTGATTCATTAACTGCAATTGGATTTGGAGCTCTTGGAGGTGCGATAAGTGGAGCTGGAGCTGCTAACACAAGAAATATTGCTAATAATATGGTAGGGTTAAGTGATGATGGGGCAAGAGCGCTTGGTGCTATTACAAAAGCAGCAAATAGAAGGTTTCTTAATCAAATTTCACCAAAAGGAATGCAAGCAACTTTAAATAGATGGGGCAAAATTGCTTTTGAAGCAGTACAATCTGCAACGCCAGGGACAATGAAAATGCTATTTATGCAATCAGCAAGAAATATTGTGATTTATACTCCATTAGCAAATATTGTCACTGGAGGATTAAATCATGGATATAAAGTTTGGAGGTGGATCTAATTGATTTGGTTATATGTTGGGGGGCCTAGTTATTCCTTGGATATTTTATTTCTTTGATTTGTTAGGGAATAATTTTGACAGCCACTTTTCTAGTAAAACTTTAAAAAGATTAACTGTGAGTAAAACTTCTTTTTTGAGAAGAGTTATTCCTTTACGAGAGGGAGATATTGTTAGGAAAGGCCAAATATGTGGACATAGATATTATTTATATCCAAGAGTTTTGGCAGTGTTTATTCAATCGTTAATTATTTTAATAGGATTAATTATGATTGCTATACATTTGTTTTTAGTTCCATTTATCCCAAATTTGATTTTTGGAATTGTTGGAGGAGGATTACTTGGGTTATGGATTCTTTATACACTAATTATGTCTATCTTATCCCAAGGACTTCATATATAAACTAATAAATTAAAACAAACTTGCAGAGGTTGTGTATATTCAAGTGGGTGGATGCATCCTTTTTCTTCATAAATGAAATAAAGTTAATTATATGAATATATTTAATAGTTGAAGGTGGCGAAAGTATGCTAATTAATAAAGAACTTACAAATAAGTATTATGAAAGTTATATTCCTTGCAATTGTGGAGACTGTAGATATTTCAAAAAGCATATTGAAACTGAAAAACCAGAACTATGCGAATATTTAAGAACACTAGGTATTAATCCATTAAAACCATTTGAGTTAATGTCTGTTTATTTTGAAAAAGATAAAAGAATAGAATATTTTAATTGTGCTTATGTTATTTTTGGAACAACAAATCAAAGTTTTGAAAAAGAAGTAAATGGATTAAAAATTTCGACTTGCTCAAAAGAAAGATATCCTTTATTAGATACTGATGAAGAATACTTTTTAATTTCATTTGGACCTATCTCTATGAATTGTGCATATGTATATAATCGTCATTTTACTTTCGATGATAAAGTTCAAATTATCAAAAAAGCTATTGATGAAGTTGATCCAATTGGATTGTTAGCAATGCATTGTCCAAAAGATGAATATATTCAAGAAGCAATAATTATTGCTAAACAAATTAAAATTAAGAAAGCTAATTTTGTAAAGGGTAAATATATTCAAGAAGTATTTAAAAAACAATTTGATGAAGCTATTTCAATGAAAAAGTGCAATGATATTGCAAGTAGAATTATTATTTATCTTGATATGAAAGATTACTTTAAAGATTTTGAAGAAAACGAAACCTTAAAAGGAAAAGTTACTTTCAATAATTATGAAATTACTTTAAAAATTCATGATGATTTTATATTTAAATATAAAGGTTACAAAGCATATTTAAACGATAAATTTTATTATGATATTGAAGAACAAGATTTATTAGATAGTTTATGTGGCTTTGTTGAAGATAATGATACTATTTATGTTCAATATAAGCATTATCATTTGGGGTTGAATTTTGTTCATTCTGGTTATTTTAAAAAAATAAAAAGATCTAAATACTCTTTTGAAAAGTTAAAACACAAAAAAGACATAGAATTAATTTTTGATAATAAAGGAGTTATCTTTTCTAGAAAAATAAGTAATCTATCTAAAGAAGCAATAATTGAGCTAATGTTTAACGAGCCAATTAAAGAAAAATATGAAAAGGTATTTTATTCACCAGATAAGGTTAAAAGATTAATTGTTTCGAAAAATAATATAGGAAGTTATTCATATCATGTTGAAAAGCTAACAATATTAGAAGGGGAAGAAATATATTGGTGTGGCAACCATGCTCTTTGGGAACCTATATCTATCGGTGGTGGAGTATCTTTTTATGAAAATACTGAAGATTTACTAAAAGATATTAATGCTGAAATAAGAGGTTGGATAGAGAAATAAGATTATTGCACAAAAAGTGAAGAGTAAAATCTTCATCTTTTTTTTGTGTGCCGGGCATGGCACTAGATATTATGTAGCAAAGTGGTGTAGATGGTTAACACCTGATAGTGTTAATAATCTAAATATAATAGATATTAATGGTACAAATTTATATCAATATTGTAGCAATAATCTAATTTTGTATTTTGATCCTGATGGGAATATTTTATAGATCATTATTGATATACTCATAGGGATTGTAGTTTTTACTTTAATTATTACTGATCCAGTTCTGTTGATAGAATCTGAAGTTGCTTCTTTTTGTATTAAATTTAAAAGATTTAATATGGCTATAAAATTAGGTAGTAAAGATTGGATAGATTGGAGTATAGGCATCTAAAATAATTTACTTATTAGAGATATATTGATGAAAAAAATAATTACGCGAGATGGTTCATATATTTCAATATTCGATTTTCGACTATTCAGAAAAAATAAATAGTATGTAATTTTACAATTAAAATAATTAACTTATAAATATAACACTAATAAACAAAGAATTAGGTATTAGATTTAATTCAATATTTATTAGTGTTTTTTTTATTTTAATAAAAATAATTTTTTTACAATTATTTATTAGTTTTAATAAAAATGGTATACTATACTAAATAATACTATTGGAGGATGTATAATGACTCAAAATGAGAGAATAAGCTTACCATTATGGAAAAAGCTAATATTATTTTTGATTTCTTTTATTGTTTTTGTTATTCAACTTGTATTGTTTGTTTTACTATTTATATTTAATGCTAATTATAATGAAGGTTTTCAAGCAATTGGATATATTAATATAGTTGTTGAGACTATTGCATTATTATATGTTTTATGGATTATGCATAAGCCTATTTCTACTAATTATAAATTAACATGGTCTATACTTATTTTAATAATGCCTATACCATTTATTGTATTATATACAATTAATTATATTTCATTAAATTTATCAAAAAGAAAATTAACTAAAATATTAAATGAAATGCCTAAAAGAAAATATGATGATAATATTGATGAGTTAAAATTAATTGATCAAACAGCATATAATTTTGTTACAGTTGTTCAACAAGAATCATTATATTCACCAGTATATAAAAATACTAAATTTACATATTTTAGTAATGTTTATGAAAAGCATGTAGATATGCTTGATTCTATTAGAAATGCTAATAAATATATATTCTTAGAATATTTCATTATTGCAGAAGGAGAACTAATGGATGAATTAATCCCTATATTGAAAATAAAGGGAGCTGAAGGTATAGAAATAAAAATATTATATGATGATATTGGTTCTTATGGAGTAATGAATAAAAAACTAATTAAAAGATTAACTGAAATTCCTAATTTGAAACTAGTAAATTATGAACCTATTGGTGTGAATTTTAATATTTTAGTTAATTATAGAGATCATAGAAAGATAGCTATTATTGATGGAAAAATAGCTTATTGTGGTGGAGATAATTTAGCTGATGAATATATTCATAAAAAGGAAAGATTTGGCTATTGGAGAGATAATTGTGCTAAATATGAAGGAAGAGCAGTTGAGACATTTGTAGTATTATTTTCTGAGATGTGGTATTTATCTACTCATGAAAAGCTAGAATTATCAAAATATATTGTTAAACATGAGGTAATGGATAATAGTTATATTATGCCATTTGGAGATGGTCCTAATAATCCAAATAACCCTGGATATGATTTATTTTTATCTATGATTAATTCAGCAAAAAAATATATTTATATTTCTACTCCATATTTTATTATTGATGATAAAATGCTTGAAATGTTAGCATTAAAGGCTAAAAGTGGAGTTTCTGTATATTTATTAATGCCTCATATTCCAGATAAAAAATCAGCATTTTATATGGGTAGAGCTAATTATGGTATTATTCTTAGAGCTGGAGTTAAGGTTTATGAATTTGAAAAAGGATTTAATCATGCTAAAAATGTCATAGTAGATGATATGTATGCTTTTATAGGTACAATAAATATGGACTATCGAAGCTTCTTTTTACATTATGAATGTGGTGCGTTTATATGTAATAGCTTAGAAATATATGAAATGAAAAATGATTTTTTAGATTCTATAAATGAATCTATTGAAATTACTTATGATATGTGGAAAAAAAGAAAATGGTATCAAAAGCTTATAGCATTTTTGATGAATATTTTTGCTCCATTATTTTAGTATTAAGGGGAGAGTATTATGGTACAATATGAAGATATTTATAAGCATTTATTAGATTTAGGAAAAAGAAATAGATTATTAAATTATAAAGAAACAGGATTAAGAAGTATTAATGTATTAAATAAAGATATTGAATATATATTTAATTCTATAGATGATTATAAAGAATTTAGTATTTTACAATTAGATAAAATATTAAAAAAGTTTCATGATACAATAGATGATCCTTCTTGTGATATTGAAAGCTATTCAAAAGGAAAGGTTTATGATATAGCAAATGCTTCTATTAAAAAGACAGAGCTTATTTGTTATAAAGAGGGAAAGCCTTTAGATAGAGTAATGAAAAGATTATACCAAGAATATAAATTTTCAATTGATGAGAAAGGTGTTAATTCTTTATATTTTGCTTTTGGATTTATAAAATATAATGATTTAGGTCAAGATTTTTTAGCACCTATTTTATTAATTGGAATAGATTTATATAAAAAAAATGATGTTTATAAGGTTAAGGCTTGTGAAGATGATGCTATATTAAATCCAACTTTAGATTATTATTTTAGAGTAAATAAAAAAATAGAACTCCCTAAATATGAGGATGAAGGAATTTTAGCATATTTTGCTAAGCTTAGACAAAATTATTCTTTTGAAATTATTGAAGAAATGGGAATTGGAATTTTTTCTTTTCAAAAGATGAATATGTATATGGATTTAAAAATTAATAAGGATATTGCTTTAGAAAATAATAATATAAAAAGATTATTAGGTGAAAATATACCAAATGATGATGATTTAAATTTAGATATTTATCCTGTTGTAGATTGTGATTCTACTCAGCTTGAGGCTATTAAACAGGTAGCTAAAGGGAAATCATTTATATTAGAGGGACCTCCTGGTAGTGGTAAGAGTCAAACTATTACTAACTTAATTGCGACACTTATTGGTAATGGAAAAAAAGTATTATTTGTATCAGAAAAACAAGCTGCATTAAATGTAGTATATGAAAACTTAAAAAGAGTAGGACTTAGTGAATTTGCATTAGAACTTCACTCTAATAAGGCTAATAAAAAGAATTTTATAGATGAAGTATATAAGACTGCTATATTACCTAAATATAATGTTCAAATAGAATCTATTAATATTAAGGATAATTATGAAATTATTACTAATGAAATTTTAGATTATTATAGTGCTTTACATGAAAAATATATTGATGGTAAATATTCTATTTATGATTTATATAATAGATATTTAAAATTAGATATTGAACCAATTGATTATAAAATTCATTGTGAAAACTATAAATTAGATAGTATTGATTCAATTTGTGAGGTATTAGACTCTTATGCTAGAGAAATAAAAATATTTGAAACTAATGATTATATTACTATACCTTTATATGGATTAATAAATTTATCACGTAATTATTTAGAATATGATTTTGTTAATGATATTAATAAATCATTATTCTATTTGAATAAAATAAAAGAAATAATTAATAATATAGATTTTATTCATATAAATAATCATAAAATTAATTCTGTTACAGATTTTTATTTCGCAATTGATTATTGTCATGTATTAAATAATTTAAATTATAATACAGATTCATATTTTGATAATGATGCTATTGCATTAATTGAGAAAACTGCAATTTCTTATATTGCTACTAATGGTAGTATTAAGAGTAATAAAATTATAGATAAATATGATTCATTAGTATTAGATTTAGATTTAGCTAATATTTATTTGATATTAAAGGAAAAAGAGAATTCTTTTTTTAAATTTTTAAATAAAGATTATAAAAATACTTATAAAAAATTATTATGTTATCGTAAAGAAGTAACTAAAGGAAAGTTATCTAGTGAAGTTAGAGAGTTAATAAGATATAAGGATTTATGTAAACAAAGAGATAAAGATTTAAATGAATTAAAAACATTTATTCCATCTTTAGATGAGGCTAATGTTGAAAAAATCTTAGATGATATTAAATCCTTAAAAGCGATTAATAAATGTTCATTACACACAAGCATCAACAATATTAAGGATAATATTCTAAATGCTTTAACAAGCTATCATAGATATGATAATGAATATTTAAGATTAGATGAAATTGCTAAGCATTATAATCCTGAAATACTAGATGTAATCAATACTAATATTGATTTATTAATTAGTAAGCTTAATTCATTATTATCATATAGAGATCTTTTTGTTAATTACTTATATTTAGGTAATACTATTGAAAAAATAAAAGAATTGAAGCTTATAGATTATATTGATTATTGTTGTGAAATAGATTTAGATTTTAATAATTTAGGATTACAATTTAAAAAGAATTATTTACATATTTATTTGATTAATGAAATTGATAAATCAAATATCTTATATAAATTTAGAGAAGCAAGCTTTAATGATAAAGTAAATAAATTCAAAGAATTAGATATAAAAATTCAAGATATTAATGTTTCTACAATAATATCTAAAAATTCAATGAAAAGACCAGATGATTTTGTATGTGAGGGAAGTAGCTTTAAGCTATTAGCTAAAGAATATAATAAAGCTAAAAAACAACTATCTATTAGAAAATTATTAGATGAAATATTTGATTTTATCGTAGATATTAAGCCGATATTCTTAATGTCTCCACTTTCTGTATCTACTTATTTAGATAACAAAAAGGATTTATTTGATTATGTTATATTTGATGAGGCCTCTCAGATTTTTGCTTGGGATGCGTTTGGTGCTATTTATCGTTCTAAGGAATGTGTAATTATTGGTGATTCTAAGCAGCTACCACCCACAAATTTCTTTAATGCTAGTGATACTGAAAATGAAGATGAGGATAGTGATATTGGAGAATCTATATTATCACTTGCCTCAATGACATTTATTTCTCAAGCATTAAAATGGCATTATAGAAGTAGAAGTGAGGAATTAATTCAATTTAGTAATAAAAACTTCTATAATAATTCATTAATTACTCTTCCAAGTGCGAATAAGCATCATAAAGGATTTGGTATTGATCATATTTATCTTAGTGATGGAGCTTATGATTTAAAAACAAGAACTAATAGAAAAGAAGCAGAATATATTTCAGATTTAATTATTGAGCATTATAAAAATAGTACTCAATCATTAGGAGTTGTTGCCTTTAGTAAGGTTCAAGCTGAATTAATTAGTGATATGTTAGATGAGAAATTAACACATGAGGTTGAATTAAGAAGAACTATTGAAGCTATTACATATGAGCCATTATTTATAAAGAACCTTGAAAGTGTTCAGGGTGATGAAAGAGATAGAATAATATTTAGTATTTGTTATGGTCATAATGAATATAATAAATTCTATCAAAGATTTGGACCTTTAAATAATTTAGGTGGAGAAAAGAGATTGAATGTTGCGATTACTCGTGCTAAATATAATATTACAGTAGTTACATCTATACATTCTTATGAAATAAATACTAGTGATTCTTTAGGAGCTAATGCATTAAAGGATTATTTATATTTTTGTGAAAATGTATCTATTAATACAAATACAAAGCCTAGTGATAATGGTATTATTTTAAGTGTTAAAAAGGCTTTAGAGGATTTAGGATATATAGTTGATACTAATTATGGTTCTTCTTCAGTTAAAATTGATTTAGCTGTAAAAGAGCCTAATAATGATAATTATATTTTAGCTATTATGCTTGATAAAAATGAAAATCCTCATGTATCTAGTGTTGCAAGATTAGAAGAAGCACTATTAAATAGATTAGGTTTTAAATATTTTAAGCTTTATACTTTAGCTTGGGTTAATGAAAGAAGCTTAGTATTAGAAGAAATATTAAATTTATTAAAAAGAAATACTAATGAGCATCATACGGATACTCATGTTAGTTTCTTAGAGGAAACTGAGGTAGAAATGACTGATTCTTTTATGAAATATGATTTTTATTCTATTGAGGAGTGTAAAGATATTCTTAACCATAATAATATAGATTATTTGGTTTATAAAATAGTAGAAAGAGAACAACCAATTGTTAAGGATTATTTATATAAAAAGATAGCCTATACCTTAGATAAAACTAAAGTCACTAATGTAGTGAAAAATATGGTTAATCCTCTTATTAAGGATTTTTATTGTAGTAATAATGTTTTATTTATTTCTAAGAAGGATTCCTCATTAAGAATATCTTCAGATAGAGGAATAGATGAAATACCTTTATGTGAGCTTGAAGATGGATTATATCAAATTATTAAAGCTAATTCTGGAATCACCATTATTGGAGCTTATAAGACTCTTATAAAGCTTTTAGATTTTAAGAGATTAACCGAAAATACTAAAAAAATTTTAGATGATGCGATTGTAATGTTAAAATTAGATGGTAAAATAGTAGAAAGAGAAAATAAATTATTTGCTTAGGATGTGATTCTATGACAGATCAAGAGGTATTAAAAAAATTATATGTTGTTACAAATCAGTTATTAGATTTAGGTAAACGTAATCGTTTATTAAATTTTAAGGATACTGGTTTAAAAACATTAATGCTTTTAAATAAAAATCTAGAAGAAATATTCCGTGCTATTAAAGGTGGAAGAGATTGTACAATTTTAGATATTGATCCTTATTTAAATGAATATCATAATCAAGAATTAATAAATAATCCTAATGATAATATCTTAGAATATAGTAAAGAAAAGGTATATGAAATTACTAGAAAATATCTAGAAGTTAGACAATTATTATGCTATAAAGAGGGATTTAATCTTCAAAGAGTATTAAAATCTCTAAAAAAAGATTTTACTAATTCTATTATTGAAAAGGGTATTAATGCTTTATATTTATCATTTCAATTTATTCATTATATAGAAGAAGAGGTAGATTATTACGCTCCATTAATGTTAATGCCTATTGAAATATCAAATGAATCAGGAGGTTTTGTTATTCATCAATATGAAGATGAAATAATAATAAATCCTACTTTAAAATATTATTTTAGTTCTGTTTATAATGTAGAATTTCCTCCATATCAGGATGAAGCTTTTTCTAATTATGTGGAAAAAGTAAGAACAATTCTTCCTCCTGAAATGGAAATGATAGATGGAGCTGCTTTAGGTATTTATTCATTTTATAAAATGAATATGTATAATGATTTAATTTTTAATAAAGAAACAGTTATTAAAAATAGAAACATTAGATATTTATTAGGTGAAGAACAACGTGAATTTGACCCCGAGATAAATAATCCAGTATTCCCAGTAGTAAATTGTGATTCCTCTCAATTTGAGGCAATACAAATGGCAGCAGATGGAAAATCATTTTGTCTTGAGGGGCCTCCGGGTAGTGGTAAGAGTCAAACAATCACTAATATTATTGCCTCTATGCTAGGAGTAGGAAAGAAAATACTATTTGTATCTGAAAAGATTTCAGCTTTAAATGTAGTATTTGAAAATTTAAGAAGAGTCAGACTATCTGATTTTGCGATAGAGCTTCATTCTAATAAGGCTAATAAGAAGGATTTTATTGCTCATTTATATAAGGCTGCTACTGCACCTAAATATAATATGGATTTCAAATCTCAATTTATTGAATCTAAATATAAATTATTAAAATCAAGCTTAAGCTCATATGAAGCAGAAATTAATCATATTATTCCTAGCTTAGGTGTTTCTTTATTAGATATTTATTCTTTATATTTTAATATTAATTTAGAGCCAATTGAAAAGGATTTTAATTTTAGTGATTTAAATTTATATGATTTAGAAAATATCTCTAAAACATTAAATGATTATATGGGCTATGCTAGAGATATTTATGATTATAGAAATAATCCCTTCTATTATTTTAATTTAGAAAATGGATTGAATTTAGATAATATAAATAGAGTATTATATCATTTAAATACAATAATTGAATATAAGAATTCAATAAATTCAATACTAAAAATGAATTTAAAGGATTTAAAATCTATTTATAATATATTAAGCTTTTTTGATGTATTATTTTCTTTAAAAAGCTTCTCTCCATTTTATTTAATTAAGAAAGTAAGAATAAAACTAATAGATTCTATTGAAAAATATCAAATAATATTAAAAATACTAAAAAATGAAACTTTAGCCTTATATGATCAAAAAATATTAAATGAACCAATTGAGGATTTAGCTAATATATTAAATAGAGAGCTTCAAAACAAATCCTTATTTAAATCTAAGGAATTAAAGGAAGTATATAATAAATTAGTAAAATATCGTAAGGTAGCTATTAAGCCAGAAGAGCTTAGTAAAGAGCTAAAGGAATTAATTATAGTTAAAAAGAATCTTATTCTTTCTAAGGAATATATTAGTTTTATAACTAAATATTTAGGACCAATTAAGGATTTAAATTTAAAACAAATTATTTTAGATTTAAAGAAATTAGAAGGCTTTGATGATTATTTAATTAGTGAAGAGGCATATACTCTCTTAAGAGAAAAAATACCTTTAGAAACAATATCAGCTGAGCCAATGAAAAGTGATATTATTTTCTTAGATAATATTATTAATAATATTGATATAAAAAAGCTTGATATTAAAGAATTATCATTAGAGGATTTATATGCCTTTTTAGTTCAAGTATCTGAAAATAGAAGCAATTTAAGTTTATATATGCATATTAATAATATTGTTAATGATATTACTAAATATGGAGTAATAGATTTCTTAGATGAATATTTAGATTCTAAATATGAACTTGATCATATAGATCAAACATTCAAGAAAACTTATTATTACTATGTTATTAAAACCGCATTTTCTTCATCCTCTTCATTAGGTGAGTTTGATAGTCATAAAAGAGAAAGAATTGTTAATGATTTTAGAGCTCTAGATGAAGAAATGTTTCAGATTAATAGAGATATAATTATATCTAAAATGTCAAAGAAAAGACCTAATTTAAGCTTAGTAGAGGGTTCTAAATTTAAGATTCTAGATAAAGAATATAATAAGCTAAGAAGACAATTACCAATAAGAACCTTATTAGATCAAATCTTTGATTTTGTATTAGAAATTAAACCAGTATTTTTAATGTCACCTCTTTCAGTATCTACTTATTTAACTAGTACTCTTAATTTATTTGATTGTGTAATATTTGATGAAGCTTCTCAAATATTTGCCTCAGATGCCTTAGGATCTATTTATAGAGGTAAACAATGTATTATTATTGGAGATACTAAGCAAATGCCACCTTCAAATTTCTTTATGGCTAGTGTTGATAGTGGATTAGATGGAGAAGAGGAAAGAGAATATGATTTAGAATCGATTCTTGATAAGGCTATTCAGGTATTCCCTACAACCTCATTAAAGTGGCATTATAGAAGTAGAAGTGAAGAGCTAATTACTTTTTCGAATCATAGTTTTTATCATGATGGATTAATTACTATTCCCCAGGCTACGACTCATTCTACTGGTTTTGGAGTTGATTTTTATTACTTTCCTGAGGGAAGATACGATATGACAACAAGAACTAATATTTATGAGGCTCAAAAGATTTGTAAAATGGTATTTGAGC
The DNA here is from genome assembly GCA_945919465.1 of uncultured Anaeroplasma sp. Classification (GTDB taxonomy): domain Bacteria; phylum Bacillota_I; class Bacilli_A; order Acholeplasmatales; family Anaeroplasmataceae; genus Anaeroplasma. Next base: position 19,389 of record CAMEJG010000010.1, read on the forward strand.
ATTATAAAAATAGTTCTCAATCTTTAGGTGTTGTAGCATTTAGTAATGTTCAGGCTGATTTAATTTCTTCATTAGTTGATAAGGAATTAAAGAAACATCCTAATTTAGCTAGATTTTTTGATGGATCTACAGATGAGCCATTTTTTGTAAAGAATCTAGAAACAGTACAAGGTGATGAAAGAGATAGAATTATTTTTAGTATTTGTTATGCATATAATAATGAAGGTAAATTTTATCAAAGATTTGGACCATTAAATAATGCTGGTGGTGAAAGAAGATTAAATGTTGCTGTAACAAGAGCTAAATATAATATTAGTATTGTTTCTTCTGTAAGATATACAGATATAAATACTAAAACAAATTCAAAGGGAGCTTTATTATTAAGGGATTATTTAGAATTTGCTGAGCATATTCTAAATAAAAAGAATTATGCACCTAGTAATGATGGTCTAATATTATCTATTAAGAAATATATTGAAAGCTTTGGCTATGAAGTATATACAGATTATGGTAATAGTGCCTTTAAAATTGATTTAGCAGTTAAAGATAAAGATAAATTTATTATGGCAATTATGTTAGATTCTTCTAGCAGCTACTCTTCAAACATAACAGATAAATATCGTTTAGAAAAAATATTATTAAAGAGATTAGGCTGGCGTTATTTTAAACTATATACTACTGCTTGGGTACAGGATAATGGTGAAAAGGAAAGGTTATTAGAGGCATTGCGTTCTAATGAAGAGGAAGAAGAGATAAGCGAAGAGCTTAAGAGCTTCTTAGAGGAAGATGAATCATTAGATACTCTAGAAGCTAATTTCGATGTCTATGATCCAATTGGAGTACCTAGAGGAAAAAGAATTCTTAATGAATATGATTTAGAATATTTAATTCAAGAAATAATTTCTTATGAGGCTCCTATTCATGAAGATTTTTTAGCATTAGAAATAGCTAATATTTATGATAAGCCAAAGCCAAATAAGGAAATATTAGATATGATTCATGATAATATGCCGAAAAGAGTATTAAAGCTAGGTGAATTCTTTTATAACAAAAGAATTTCAGGTATAACTATGAGATTAGAATCTAATCGTGAGGCATATCAAATTCCACCAGAAGAATATGCAAATGGATTATTAGTTATTGTTGGTAAAAATAACGGTATTACTGTTGATGGAGCTTATCGTACTTTAGTTAAGCTTTTAGGCTTTGATAAGGTACTTGCGAATACAAGAGCGATACTAGATGATGTATTAAATGATTTAATAAGAGATTCTAAAATAATTAATAAAAATAACAATTTATATATCCCTGGAAGTTTTATTGAAAGATAAAAAATTGTTATCTTGTTTTGATATTTAAACCTAAAACACCTTATTTTTTGAGGTGTTTTAATTTTTATATAATTTTTTGATAAAAAATATTAAAAAAAACCTTATATCTTTTTTATTTGAAATGGTTTTGAAACAAAATAAAAAAAATATTAAAAAATCCAAAAATTTTTGAAAAAACTTACTATTATTATAGTGAGGTGAAAAAAATGAAAAGAATATTTTTAATGTTTTTCTGTTTCTTAGAAACAGTAATTGTTTTAGGATTTGGTGGTATTATTAATGCTAAATCTAATTATTTCTTTGAGAATCCTGATGATAATATTGGATCATTCTCATTGACTAATGATAGTGTTGGCGAGAGTAACAAATTTAATGTTATTTCAGCAATCGGTAACATAGATGATTTATTACAGAATCAATCTATTATTTATGCAATGAATGACATTGCAGAGGATGGATGGTCAACATTGACATTTAGGTATTATATACAATCTAATGTACAAGATAGTATAGATACTAGCATAAAATGTGTGTTGACCTATGATAAAGGTGCATTGAAAAGTTTGAAGGTTTTTATTGAGACATCAATAAAGCCTAATGATATGATTATGTTCTCTATGGAAATGATTAATGAGTTGCCTACAATAACATTGAATTTTGATTGCGATTTGGCTGATATTTATGGTATTTATGATGCATATTTTTGGATATTATATACAGGCTTTGAGCCAGGAACAAAATATAATTCATTAAAAGATAAGGAATGCTATAAGAATTTTGATTTATCATTCATTTATGCAATGATGTATAATCCTATTGTTAACGGTAATTCAGTTACTAAAGTAATATCTGATTATGATAATCCTTTATTATTAGAAGAAATTGAATCTAAAATTCAGATTAGTGATGATAGCTGTGTACCCCAATTAAAGTTTTTATACAGTGAATATGCTGAAGATGGATTTTATGAATTAGGAGAATATGAAGCTGCTTATCTAGCAATAGATGATTGTGGAAATGTTACAAGATTATTATTAAAAATTACTATTAAAGATATAAGAGGACCTGTAATAATAGCTGATAATATGTCTTATAGTTATAGAGAATTAATAGATAATGAAACTCTAGAAAGTCATTTTACTATAACTGATTCAAATGGTGTAAAGGAAACTACCTTTGATTTTAGTAATTATACTAATAATTATAATATTGTTGGAGAACATGAAATAACTGTAACTAGTATTGATAATTATGATAATAAAAAAATATATTCAACATCAATTAATGTTATTGATGATGTTGCCCCAATAATTACTATACCTAAAAATATTAATTCCTCTATTAGTAATGAATTATCACTAGAGGATATTAAAGCTAAGATAAAGGTTACAGATACAATTGATGGAGATATTGTTGATTTTACATTAATTGATAATGATGATTACGCTAATAAGGCAAAGGGATATTCAAAATATAGTTTTACTGTTGAAGCTAGTGATAGAAGTGGAAATACAACTAGTGTAGATTTTGTTGTAAAATATAATGATGCCGAATTCCCTGAATTTGATTTATCTGATTTATTATTTGTACTTCCAAATAATGAAGTAGTATTTAAAAAGGATATTGAGAATTTATTAATTGATTTAGGTTATGCAACAAAAGAGGATAATATTAGTTTAAATAGTGATTATTTTAATAATTATAATATTGATGGTAATTATCCTTTAGAAATAAGTATTAATAATGTTAAATATAATTCAGAAATTGTAGTATCAAGAGGTAAGGTTTCTATTAATGGAATTGATATAATAGAAGATGAAATAAATTACACTCCATTAATTATTGGAGGAATATCCTTATCTTGTCTAGTGATAATATCATTAATGGGAATTGTTATTTATAAAAAACGTCATTAGTTGAATAATATATAAAAATTAGGTATAATTACACCCGAGGTGTTATTATGGCTGATGATATTTGTGCAATTGCGACTCCATATGGAGTAGGGGCCATTTCTATTATTAGATGTAGTGGTGATAATGCAATTGAGCTAGTTAATAAAGTATTTAAAGGAAAAAATTTAAATAAGGTAAAATCACATAGTATTAATTATGGTTACATAATTGATAATAATGAAATTATTGATGAGGTTTTATGTAATGTATTTATAGCTCCAAATTCTTTTGATGGAGAAAATATGGTTGAAATAAACTGTCATGGTGGTATTTTTGTTACTAATCAGGTTTTACAGGTATTATTAAAAAATGGTTTTAGAATGGCAGAAAATGGTGAATTTACAAAAAGAGCCTTTTTAAATCATAAGCTTGATTTAACAGAAGCTGAATCTATTATGGATATAATATCATCAAGTAATAAAAGAGCTTTATCATCATCAGTATCCTCATTAAGAAAAAGTACATATAATTTAATTAAGAGCTTTAGAGATAGAATCTTAGATTCTTTAGCTAAGATTGAAGTAAATATTGATTATCCTGAATATGAAGATATGGAAATAGTAACTAGAGAATCATTATTACCAGAACTTAAAAATATGATAGATGAAATGGACAAAATATTAGATAATTCTAGTATTTCTACTCTAGCAATTCATGGAATTAAAACAGCTATCATTGGAAAGCCTAATGTAGGTAAATCAAGTTTATTAAATCTATTATTAGATGAAGAAAAGGCTATTGTTTCTGATATTGCAGGTACTACTAGAGATATAGTAGAAGGCTCATTAGTAATAAATGGAGTAACCCTACATTTAATTGATACTGCGGGCATTCATGAAAGTAGTGATAAGGTTGAGTCTATTGGTATATCTAAAAGTAAAGAAAAGCTTAATGAGGCTGATTTAGTTATTTTAGTTTTAGATACCTCACAAGAATTAGAACAAATTGATTATGATTTATTAGAATTAACTAATAATAAAAAGAGAATAATTGTTGTTAATAAAATAGATTTAGGTAATAAGCTAGATATAAAGGATGCTATATTAATTTCAACTAAGAATAAAACAGGAATTGAAGAATTGGGTAAGGCTATATTAAATATTACTAGAATAAATGAAATGTCTGAATTTAATGGTAATTATTTAAATAATCAAAGACAAATAGGCTTAATGAATAAAGCTAAAAAATCATTATTAAATGCTTATGATTCTTTATTAAATGGCAATTATATCGATTTAGTAGAAATTGATATAAAGGATGCCTTTGACTATTTAGGTGAAATAACAGGTGAAAGCTATCCTGAAGAATTAATAACAGCATTATTTACCAAATTTTGTCTTGGTAAATAGTGGATATTAAAATAATAAATAATATTAAAAATAAAGATGGGTGAATGAAATGAAAATTTTAATTTATTTGTCTTTATTTTTTGTTTCTTTATTTTCCTTTAGAGGAAAAACTATTTATGAAGGAAAAGAAAATCATATTTATTTAACCTTCGATGATGGTTATTCAAGAAATAATACTATTAAAATATTAGATATTTTGGATGAATATGATATTCCAGCAACCTTCTTTTTAGAAGGAGGCTTTATGAAGGATAATCAGGATGTAGTAAAAAGAATTAGTGATGAACAAATAGTTGGAAATCATACAATGCTACATAAGGATGTAACAAAATATACTAATCAAGAATTTATTAATGATATTAATGAATTTGAAGCTCTATATAAGAAAATAACTAATAAAGATTTAAAAAAGTATTTTAGACCTCCAATGGGTTATATGAATGATGAAAAAAGAAAAATCCTCTATGATAGAGGATATACAATATTCATGTGGAATGCAAGAATCTATGATTATGTTCATACAGATGATCTAGGTAAAGATTATGTAATTAGTGAATTATTACCTCAGGTTAAATCAGGAACTATTATTTTATTGCATACACTTACAGATTCTATTCCTGAGGCTTTGCCTACTATTATTACAAGCTTAAAAGATAAATATCAATTTTCATCACTTGAAGAATTGGTATAGCTAATATGTAATCTATTATTAATTAATTTAATTGTAGCTAAAGCTCCACATCTAATTGGAAGTGCTGGAGATAGATGTCCTAAATCTACATCAAGTAGAATTGGGACATTTATTTCTTTTAGAGCTTTTAAATATGCTTCTTGTGGAGTAATTCCAAAGGATTTATCAAAATAATTATTACTTCTTCCAATAATAAAGCCTTTAACATTATTAAACCAATTAGCATTTTTTAATTGAAATAATGCTCTTCTAATTTGAATTGAATTTAAATCACAAGCTTCTAAAAAGAAGATTATTCCTTCATCCTTGTGGTTATTAATATAATTTACTGTATTATCAAACTTAGTACCACATAAAGTTATTAAGCAATCAAGACAACCGCCGATTAATCTACCACTAAAGGATTCCTTATAATTATAGCTTATGATTTTAGATTCCATATTAAGAGTATATGAAGCTAAAGGATTTTCATCCTTATAGTATTGCCATTTTCCATAATCATCAAATTCTAATTCTCCCTTTAATAATCTAATGGCATCTAGGGTATCATATTCAAGAGGCAAATAAAAAGATGGAGCATGTGGCCCATATATTGTTTCAATATCACAAATTGTAGTTAATGTATAGGTTAAATTAGTATTATCTGAAAATCCCATAAACCATTTTGGTGGTAATTTTTTTATTTTATTAAAAGGAATATATGGTAATATTTCACACATTACTTCACCGCCACCTACAGACATAACAACATCACATTCACTTTTGTAGGCCTTTATAAACTCTTTAGCTCTTAATTTTGGAGTGGTAGAAGCAATCCCTCTATTTTTAAATACGTAACTACCTAATTCTATTTTATATCCTAAGCCTGATAGATTATTTATAGCTGCTATTAATCTATCTTTATAAGGAGAGAAGCTGCATCCAAAGGATGTAGCCACAAAATAAAGCTTAGCATTTTCTTTAATAAATTTTGGTCTCATAAATATAAAGCCTTTCTATATAATTCTATTATTATTTTATTATTTTTATAGAAAATTTCAATATTATTTGATATAATCAATTGTACAATATTATGTGAGGAGTTTTTATATATGAATAAAACATTAGCAATGATATTGGGAGTTAAAGTTAAAGAAAAAGAAGCACCAGGAGTATTAGGCCATTATGATTGCAAGCCATATCATAATTTTAGATATGCCTTAATATATGCAAATGAAACTGAAATTTTATCTTCTCCTGAAATAGAAATTTTTTCTAGAGTATATCGAGGAGTAACTTTAGTGAATGTATTAGTTAATGAGGAAATAGCAGTAACTGATTTATCATTATTTACTTATGAGGCATTAAAGCCAAAGTTGCTTGAAAAGGGAGTTCAAGCAACAGATAAAAGTATTGTTTTAATGCTATATCAGCATTATAATGATACTACTAAGGCATTATGTAAGAAATTTTGTAATTCTACTAAAACAAGCTTTGAGCAAGGTTGTATTTATAATCCTAGAGATGTAAGAATGGATTATTTTAAGCCAGTACCTAAATTTTATAAGCTATATGATTATTTATGCGAGGATTTGTATTTTGATTTAGGATTTATAGATCATACAAAAAAATAAAAATATGAAAAAACTAAAAACAAGAACAATATGGTTTATTACCATAGGATTATTTATATTTACAATAGGACTTGTAATAGCTGTTCCTTTTACAAGTGATGTATTAAATAAAATAGTAGTTGTGGGAATAGTAGTATGCTTTATAATATTAACATTTTTAGTTCAATATGCTTCCTTTAGAACATTTCAGCATAAACATAAGATTAAATATAAAGAAAAAGAATATTTGTTTAATGGAGATTTAACTAATATATTGAAAGAAAAAGGCTTTAAATTAAGAAAAACTAATTATGGTGATAGCTATTTGTTAATATCTAATAAAGTAGCTTATAAAGTAGTATTAGTTTATGATATAAAAAAATATTTCGAACCAGTTGAAGAAAAAAACACTCCTAAAAATAAGGAATTAGATAGCTGTAAAAGCTTTATAGCATTTGAAATATTTTTTGATATGGATGATGATTTAAGACGTAAAATAGTAGAATTCTCTATTCAAGGAGAAAAGGTATATTATACAGCGTTTAGTAAAACAGATTCTGGATTTTATTGTTATAATTATTTAAAGCCAGAGGGGCTTCATGAGGCTGATTATAATGAGCTATTAAAATTATTAGAATTTAAGGAAAAAGAAGCTGTGTAAAACCACAGCTTTTTAATTTGGAGGTAAATATGTGGAGTTATAAAAATCCAAGCTATGGAGATCAAATTAGAGTTAATAGAGGCTTATATTATCATCATGGTATTTATGAATCTGATGATTGTGTATATCAATTTGCAGCTGAGCATGGCAAAGAGGTTAGCGCTGAAAATGCAGTAGTATGTACTGTAACCCTAGACGAATTTTTAAAGGGAGGCTTAGTTGAGGTTAGAGAATATACTGATGATGAGAAGAAGAAGCTAAGAGAAAAAAAAGATATTATTCAATATGCTAAAGACCATATCGGAGAAAGAGGCTATGATTTAATATCTAATAATTGTGAACATTTTTCTAATAGATGTGCCTTTGGAGAGTCAACTAGTTCCCAAGTAGATACTATTTTTGAAACAATTTTAGGAATGTTTAAATGACACATAAAATTACACCTCGAGCCGCAAAAATATATAAGCCTGAAATATTAGTATGTCCTAAATGTAATTCTAATTTAAAATATTGTTATAGCGTATCTAATAAGGTAGTACAATTTACCTCTGGGAAATATTTTAGAATTAAGAATTTAGGATATAAGTGTCCTAAATGTAAGGATAATGTTTATTTTTCTCAAACTGCAAATAAGCTTAGCTTTAAGGGATATACCTATTCAGCTAAAATAGCATGTATGATTTTTTATTATAAGAAGCGTCATTATAGTAGAGAAAAAATATGTGATATGTTAATCAATAAGAATATAGAAATATCTGATCGTAATATAGATGAAATATATAATCATATCTTAGATGTATATAATCAAGATTACGAGGAAATAATAAAAAAGAATTATCAAGAAATGCTAGATGAATTTTATGAGATAAGATTATCAATTGATTTAATTACTATTGAAAATGAATATTTTATTATTTTATATAATTATTTTAAGGGTAATATAATGGCTATTTTTGATATTGATAGTCTTGATGATAGTATTCTTAATGAAAAATTAGGTAAATATTTAAATAATCCTAATATTAAATTAATTATCTCAATTAGAAATATAGGAAGTTTTTTATCAAAAATAAAAAAGCTTACTCCTTCAGGAGTGCAATATATTTCTTATAGTAAATTTTAATATTTTTTGAATAATTCACAAAAAATATTAAGTTTTTTTGAATATTATTTGACAAAAGTATTTTTTTACATTATAATTATGTAGCAGTTGTGTAGTCAGCTGGAAAAGAGGGTTATATTTATGTCAGGTTTTATGTTAGATGATTATGATAAGAAAATCATAAAATATATTCAAGAGGATTCATCCATTTCTAATATTGATTTATCAAGAAAAATTGGTCTTGCTCCATCATCATGTTTATTAAGAGTAAAAAATCTTAAGGAACAAGGAGTTATAAAACAATATACAGCACTTGTAGATGAAAAAAAGCTAGGTTATGAAATCACTTGTTTTTGCAGTGTTCGTATGCATCCATTAACTAGAGAAACCTCTACTGCATTTATAGAAGAGGCAAAAAAAATTCCAGAAATTGTAGAATGCTATACAGTTACTGGTGATTCTGCTTTTATTTTAAAAATAGTTGCGAAAGACTTCCAATACTATAGAGATTTCGTATTTGATAAGCTTTTAGCAGTACCAAATGTTTCAAATATTGAAACTACGGTTATTGTAGGTGTTGAAAAGAAATCTTCTTGTGTACCATTATAGAATAATTAAAAGACTGTGAAATACTAACTTTTATTAGTTAAATATTTTCACAGTTTTTTTTATACATTAATTTATAAAATTATATTATATAAGTATTTTAAACTTTTAAATCGTTATTTTAATATTTAGTGATATAATTAGTATATAGGTGGTTAATATGGATAAATATATTTCATATCAAATTGATGATAAAACTAAATATATACAATTTAATAATGATATAGATTTTTATGAATATTTAGGTGATTTTCCCATAATTAATCATTATGGATTAGCTATTGAAATAATTAAAGGTAAATATAATGAGATTTTAAGCTATCAAAAAATAGATTATGAAAATAAATCATTATTAGAAATAAAAGAATTATTAATTAATGATATAAAAAAACATCAAATATTATTTCCAGATTATAATAATTCCTCATTAAATATTATATCTTCAATTAGAAATAATTTTGGATATTCTTCAAAATATCCAATAATACCTAATCTATTTAATAAAAAATATAAGCATGTAGCTTTATTATTATTAGATGGAATGGGAATTAATGTATTAAATGATAATTTATCTATTAATGGATTATTTAATAAAAATCTATTCACTAAGCTTAATTGTGTTTTCCCCTCAACTACTGCAGCATCAACCACCTCAATTATTAGTGGACTTACTCCACTTGAATCAGGATGGACTGGATGGGAAAACTATATAAAGGAATTTAATCGTAATATCGTTTTATTTAGTGGCGAGAATTATTATACAAAGGAAAAAACAGGTGTATCAGGTTATGATTTAATGCCTTATTCTCCATTTTTTAATGATATGAATATATCATCAAGACTTATACTACCAGATTACAATAAAGATAATAATAGTCTTAATGATTTACTAAAAAGAAGTCTTGAAGGATTTAATAATAATGATTCACTTCAATATATTTATTTTACAGAGCCTGATACTACTATGCATATTAATGGTGAAGATTCTAATTTAACTAAAGAAGTATTAAATAAAATAGAAAAGGATGTAAGCTGGTATTATAATAATTTAAAAGAGGATACTATATTAATTATTACAGCTGATCATGGTCATATTAATACAAATATGTTAAATATGTATAAGAATAAAAGATTATTTGATTTATTAGAAAGAAATCCTTCTAATGATTCTAGATGTCTAACATTTAAAGTAAAGAATAATAAAGATAAAGAATTTATTGAATTATTCAATCATTTTTATAGTGAAATATATGATTTATATTCTAAAGATGAAGCTATCAATTTCTTTGGAGACATAAATGAAGATATTAATCCAAGAATAAATGATTTTTTAGCTGATTATATTGCGATAGCTAAATCAAATTATTATTTTAATTATTCGAATAGTAATCATATATTTAAGAGTCATCATGCAGGCTACACTAAAGAAGAAATGGAAGTGCCTGTAATTGTATTAAGGAAGTAAAAACATGGAGTATTTAATAAGAGCTATTTTATCAGATGGAATAGCATATGGAAGAATAAAAAGAATCAATTTTAATTATAATGATATATTAGATAAATATACTATTTCTGATGTAAAAAATGCCATAGATTTAGCTATTAGTAATTTAGATGATATGAAATCAGATAATGATAGCTTAAATAATTATCTTGAAATACAAAAAATGATTTTATCTGATAAATATTTAATTATGAATATATCTAATTTAATGAAGGATCATAAGGCTATTGATTCTATTAATATAGCAATAGATGAATATATTAATGAAATGGAAAAGTCAAGCTCTTTATATTTAAAGGAAAGAGTAATTGATTTAATAGATATTAAAAATCATATTATTCATAATTTAATAGGTGATAATTTAAATCAAAATAATGATAATAAAGAGATTTTAGTATTAGATGAATTATTTCCAACAATACTGATTCATAGACTAAAAAATGTAATAGGTGTAATAGCCAAAAAAGGAGGCTTTACTTCTCATTCTGCTATTTTATGTAGAGCAGAAGGAATCCCCTTTGTTTTAGTAGATGATGATATAAAAGAAAATGATGTTTTAATTGATACTAGAAGAAGGATTATTATTACAAAACCAAATGTATTAGAAATTAATAGAATAAATGAAATAAAAGCTCTTGAAAAAAACTATATTAATAAAGCTATAGATCATCCTGGATATAAATTTTATGCTAATTGTAGCTCTAATAGCGATGTGAAAAAGGCAATGGATTATGGATTTGATGGAGTAGGATTATTTAGAACAGAATTTATTTTTATTAATAATGATAGACCATTAACTATTGAAGAACAATATAATATCTATTCAAATGCTATTAAGCTTGTTAAGGATAAGCCTATTACGTTTAGAACCTTTGATATTGGTGATGATAAAAAAATAAGCTATATTGAAACAAATAAAAAAGGTGTAGAGAATTATTATAATAATCCAGATTTATTTATTTCTCAAATAAATGCTTTACTTAGTGCTTCAACTAATAATAATAAAAAAATTAAATTATTATTTCCTATGATTAGAACAATTAATGAATTTAATTTATTAAAAAAATGGGTTTTAGATATATGTAATACTAATAATTATTTGATACCAAGTATAGGAATGATGCTTGAAACTAAGGATGCTATAGAAAATATTAATGATTTTTCTAATGTTGATTTTATTTCAATCGGTACAAATGATTTAACAAAGGAATTATATAATTTTGATAGAATGACCGAGCTAAATAATCATCAATTATATATTGATGATTTATTAAATAGAATAACAAAAGTTATTAAATTTTCAAATGATAATAATATAGATCTTTGTTTATGTGGTGAGCTTGCGACTATTAAAGAAGTAGCACTAAAACTATATAAAATTGGAATTAAGGATTTATCGGTTTCTCCACAATTAATTAAACATTTAAATATTTGTTATAAAGAATTTATAAGTGAATAAATATTATAAAAAAACTCATACTATTAATGTCAAAATATGAGTTTTTTTGTGGTGATATAATGAAAAATACAGGAATATCAAGAAGAATAGATGAATTAGGAAGAATAGTGATTCCTAAGGAAATAAGAGATAATTTAAATATTAATTCTTTAGATTCATTAGATATTTATATTGATAACGGAAATATTATATTAACTAAAATGAAGAATAAGGATGATTATATTCATCCTGTTGTAGCCTTTATGAATACTATTAACACTAAAAATTATTCATTTTTAGTTGTTGATTTTCTAGAAATATTATATTCAAATAATAATAATTATCATAAGGGAATGAAACTAAATAAATATTTTAGTGATAAATTGGATTCAATTAATAAAATAGAAACAAGTCATAGAACTATTAATGAATTAGTAGATAATATTAATCTTAATGATGATATTTATTCTATTAAGCTTGAAGCATTTAATGACAATAATATTTTTATAGTAATATTAGCTCCTATGATATCTAAAGAGCATAAGGACTTATTAGAATTAACTAATAATTTTATTAGTAATATTTTTAATTAAAAAACCTCATAATATTGAAAATGATATTTTAATATAGTAAAATAATTTAAGATTAGGAGGTATTTTATGAATAAGAAAACATTAAAAAGCTATGCAAAACTTATTGTTAGAGTTGGTGCAAATGTTCAAAAGAATCAAGATGTTATAATTAACGCTAATGTTGAGGATAGCTATTTTGTAAAATATTTAGTTGAAGAATGTTATAAGGCTAAGGCTCGTGAGGTTAGAGTTGAATGGAAATATGATGAATTAGTTAAATTGAATTATAAATATCAAACAGTTGATGCTTTAACTAATTATCCAAAGTGGAGACTTGAAAAGATGGCTCATCAGGTAGAAACATTACCAGCTGTAATTCATATTGATAGTAGTGATCCTGATGCATATAATGAAATTGATCAAGATAAGATGACCGCTGTAAGAAGAAAAAATGGTCCTGTTGTAATGAAATATCGTGAACAAATGGATAATAAGTATCAATGGTGTATTGCAGGTATTCCAGGAGAAAAATGGGCTAAAAAGGTATTCCCAGATGTATCTGTTAAAAAGGCTGTTGAGCTTTTATGGGATGCAATATTAAAGGTTTCTAGAGCTTATGGTGATGGAGTTAAGAACTGGGAAGAGCATAATAAGAATTTATTAGAAAAATCATCTAAGCTTAATGATTTACATATTAAAAAGCTTACTTATAAATCAAATAATGGTACTGACTTTACAGTTGAAATTCCAGAATGTATGAAATTTGAGGCTGGTGGAGAATATACTTTAGGTGGTGTATATTATAACCCTAATATGCCTACAGAGGAATGCTTTACATCACCAGATAAGAATTCAGCTAATGGTGTTGTTATGGCAACAAAACCACTTTCAGTAATGGGAAGTGTTGTTAGTGATTTTGGATTTAGATTTAAAGATGGTAAAATAGTAGAGGTTATTTCTAATAAGCCTGAAGAAAAAGCATTATTAGAAAAGCTTATTTCTTTAGATGAGGGTGCTTCTAGATTAGGAGAAGTGGCTTTAGTTCCATTTGATTCCCCAATTAATCAAACAGGATTATTATTTTATTCTACATTATATGATGAGAATGCTTGTTGCCATTTAGCAATTGGTAGAGCCTTTAATGAATGTATTAGAGATTTTTCTTCTTTAACAGAAGAAGAAATCAAAAATGTTGGATTAAATACTTCAATGATTCATGTTGATTTTATGATTGGTTCAGAAGATTTATCTATAAAGGCATTAACATATAATAATGAAGAAGTAGTAATATTTAAAGATGGCAATTGGGCAATTTAGGGTAGCCTTATGAAAAAAGCATTAGTATTTATTCTTATCTTAGTAGGACTATTAACCTTAATAATATGTTCATTATTGTTATAAAAAAAAGGAGGTCATTTGACCTCCTTTAAATTATTATTCAATTGCGATAGTTTTTTTAGGCTCTTCAATAGGTTTAAGCTTATTAACTATAAGAGTTAAAATACCATTTTCGTATTTAGCTTTAATAGTATCCTCACAAATATCATTTAAATAAAAGCTACGGCTTACACTTCTAAGGCTACGTTCACGAATAATGTAGTTTTTATTTTTATCCTCTTCATTTTTAGTTTTGTTTACACTAATAGTAACTGCACCATCTAAAACAGAAATGTCGATATCCTTTTTATCTACGCCAGGAATATCCATAGTAATAAGATATTGATTATCATTCTCTTCAATATCTGTTCTCATTTCCTTAGCTAATGCCTCATTAAATAAAGAATTAAAGCTATCAAAAAAACCTAATTCATTTTTTCTAGTAATCATAAAATTAACCTCCAATTATATCATTTTCATTTTTTCTATTATTATTCAATAGTAATAGTTTTTTTCTCCTTCTTTTCAGGAGCCTTAGTAAGAATAGTTATATATAATAAACCATTCTCATATTTTGCAGACATTTTTTCTTCATCAATTTCACCAAAGCTTACAGTACGCTTTAATGTCATAGGATGTCTTTCGCGAATAAGATATTTCTTATTCTTTTCTACATTTTGCTTTGCGGTAATAGTCATTTCACCTTCATCAAATGTAATATGGATATCCTCTTTATTTACACCTGGGATTTCTGCAATAACTAGATAAGAGTTTTCTCCTTCAATAATATCAATAGGGAAACTCTTATATCCTCCATCATTATAGAATAAATTATTCATTTCATTTACTAAATCATAAAAATCATTTCTCATTTTAAATTACCTTCCTTTTCTTTCTTTATAATTGGCACTCTATATGTCTAACTGCCAATTACACTTATAGTATACCACTATTTTTGGCAATGTCAACACTAGAGTGCTAATTTTTTTTTAATTTTTTTTTAAAATAATAAAAAATAGAGCCATTAAGCTCTATTATAATATCTCCTTCATAAAGTGACCTCTAGTATCAGTCTCTTTATTAAATAGATTAGTTTTATTCATATTTTTAATTTTTTCTAAAAACATTTCAACAATATTTCTAGCCTCACTTCCAGATTCTTTAGTTAAATCTATTCTAAAGGTATTTATATGTTTAATGTTTTCTAAATCATCAATAAGGTTTAGTATTTTTCCATTTAATATCGTAGTAGTACAATCTTGATGTGATACTATTGGAAATATTCCATATTCGTCCTTAAGAATATATTCATTCTTTTTGCATTTACCACATTGATTCATTACCTTTAAAGGACAATAATGAGTAAACATCATTTCCGCTTTTCCATATACAATCATCTCTAGATTAGGATAAAATCCATATTCATCATAAAAAGAAGAATTAAGCTCATTAATATGATCTAAATTCATCTCATGAGAAATACATATTCTTTTAGCTTTTAAATGATGTAATAAAGCTACAGTTTTATGATTTACTACATTTAATGAGAAATCGGTATTATATTCATTAGTATTTTTATAATATTCAATTCCTCCATAGCCTCCAATTAATAGCTTTCCTTCCCTATTTTTAAATTCATTTTCATTTCGTCTAATAATATTATTAAAATAAATATCTTTTACTTTTAGATCTTTTATAGCATTATATTGTTCTAAAGTTCTACATTTAACTGATAGTCCTAAATCTTCTTTTATTTCAGTTAAATCATATTTGTAATCTTTAATAGAAGGACAGACTCTATTAATTAATCTCATTTTATTTAGATTATCGATAGCCAATCTTCTAATTTCATTTAATTTACTATTAGGAATAAAGGCATTATCAACATAATAATTAAATTCATTAATAAAATAAGGAGTATCATTTATTTTATTAAATTGTTTAAATACCATATCAGTTGTTAAGGGATTATTGATAGCCTTATCAATATTCCATTCTGATTCAGTATATGAAGTAATTCCATCACATTCAATTTCTACATGAAGCTTATTATTTATTTCTCCATAAATATTAATATTAATAGGAATTCTATTATATTCTTTTGGGTAAGATTTATTTAATTCATTAGTATATTTAATATCCTTCGTTTTGTAAATATCATTACCTACTTTAGCATCCTCTTTAAATTTAATAATACATTTATTATTAATAGAATTTACTAAATTATCATTTAAATCATAGATTCTTTGTAAGGCAATATTAATATCAATTCCATCATTATCAATTCTAATAATATCTCCTTGATTAATTTCTTCATTTAGTTTTATTTCATAACGATTATTCTTAAGCTTTTTACTAATATAACCTATTTTATATCCATAATTATTTGGTCTTGAAATATTAGAAATATCCTTTTTATCCTCATGAAAAATATATCCTTTAGTAAAGGTTCTATTAAAGGTTCTATTAAGCTTAATATCCTTTTTATCAAGCTTATTATCTAATGCTAATCTATAATGCTTAATTACATTCGCAACATATTCAGGTTCTTTCATTCTGCCTTCTATTTTTAAAGAATCTATCTCTTTTAATTCATTAATATAATCTATAGTATTTAAATCCTTCATAGATAAAATATAAGAATTAGTTAATACTTCATTAGTTGTAGTATTAATTAGCTCATATTTTTTTCTACAAGAACCCACGCATCTACCTCTATTTCCACTTCTATAGCCAATAAGTCCGCTCATAAGACAATTTCCACTATATGAAACACATAAAGCTCCATGAACAAAGATTTCAATAGGTAAATTTATTCTTTTTTTAATATCTTTTATTTTTTCTATTGGAACTTCTCTAGATAATACTATTCTTTTAGCTCCTAAATCCTTAAATAGCTTAGCGCCATAATAATCATCTATTCCCATTTGAGTAGAACAATGAGCTTCCATAGGACTTAAATTTTTAACAATATAATTAAATAAAGCTAAGTCCTCTACAATGACACCATCAACACCTAATTCATATAAGGTATTTAATTGTAAGTAAGCAT
Source organism: uncultured Anaeroplasma sp. (assembly GCA_945919465.1). Taxonomy (GTDB): domain Bacteria; phylum Bacillota_I; class Bacilli_A; order Acholeplasmatales; family Anaeroplasmataceae; genus Anaeroplasma. The sequence continues at coordinate 36,619 of CAMEJG010000010.1, forward strand.
CATTCAATTCATTATTATAAACAATAGTGTTCATAGTAACATATATTTTAACATTTCTTAAATGAGCATATTCTAATGCTTCCTTTAATTCTTCATAATTAAAATTATTCGCATAAGCTCTCGCACCAAATCTATTCATTCCTAAATAAATAGCATTACAACCGTTTGATATTGCAGCCTTTAATGCAGTCATATTTCCTGCTGGAGCTAGTAATTCTGTCATTTTATCACCTTTTTTCGCTACCTATTATAACTTATATTTTAATATAAAGGAAATATTTTTATTTATTTTATTAATTAATATTTCATCTGATTGTTGCTTATTGACTTTTCACATATTAATATGTTAGTATTTAAGTAAACATATGTATTCAATACTAATTCAATATATCAAATTAATAATGGAGATAATTATGCTCACTTTATATATAACAATCTCTTTGTTTTTTTTCTTATTTATTTTTATGAGAAAAAAAGAAAATTTTATCACTGAAAAGATAAATAAATTACCTAAAATAGATTCAATAAGGCAGCAAAATATTTTTTTATATAAAAAAAATAATATAGAAAAAAAATTATTAAATACAAAATATGAAAAAATTTATTGTGAATTTGTTTATTCAAATAAGTATACAACTAAAACAATTATTTGTTTTCATGGATATAAATCAAATGGTAAAAACTTTATTTCAGGATTTTATGAATGTTATTGTAATAAAGAATTAGAGTATAATCTTTGTCTTTTTGATTTATTGGGATGTGGTTTAAGTAGTGGGAAACTGATTTCAATAGGGAAAAAGAGTAATGTAATTATTAAACAAATTATAGAAGAATCGCGTAAAATGTTTGGCAATAATATTGAAATATATTTTCATGGAGTATCATTTGGCGCATATAATGCTTTAAGATACGCAATAGATAATGATGATATAAATGGTTTGATTTTTGACAGCGGATTCATAGATGTTTATTCTCAAATAAAACATATGCTACACTATAAAATTTATAAGATTTTTATACCTTTATTTAAATTATGGTATTTAGTATTTTATAGAGAAAATTATAAAAAATTAAATCTCACTAATAAAATAGAAACACTTAATATTCCTATATTAATTTTTCATAGTACAAAAGATAATATTGTACCATTTGAGAATTCAAAGTTGTTATTTAATAATTGTAAAAGTAAGAAAAAATTAGAAATATTTAATGAATCTGAACATTCATTAATGTGTTTTGACGACCCTTATAGATATAGAATTAATATTAAAAGATTTATAGATAATAATCAGTATAAAAGAATAGCATTAATAGGATTTATGAGCTCGGGGAAAACAACCTTAGGGAAAATGATTTCAAATAAATATAATATAGATTATTTAGACATTGATGAAGAAATTGTAAAAGATACAAAAAAATCTTTGGATGAATTATTTAATGAATCTGAAGCTGATTTTAGAAAATTGGAATTGAAAAAATTAATTCAATTATCTAATAATAACTGTGTTGTTTTATCTTGCGGAGGAGGTACTCCTCAAATAGTTGGTAGTTATGATTATTTAAAAAAATGGACCATTATATATTTAGATATTTCAATTGAAACAGCATATATAAGGAGTCATGGTATAAAAAAATTTGCTCGTTCTTGGAATGGTTTTGAAGAACTATGTAAAAGTAGAAAAGAATTATATTTAGAAATGAGTGATTATGTATGTTCTACAGAAGGAGATTTGCATGAATCTTTTGAAAGACTTTGTAAAATAATAAATGAAAATAATTTATTGTAGGTGATGGTTGTGAATATGGATATTAATATAATGCTAAATAATATAGAAGGTATTATTTATTCAGCATGTGATTTATTTTTAACTAACGGAATAAATTCTTTTAAACATAAATCTACTAATGATATATTAACTGATACAGATATAAATATGCAGAGTTATTTAATAATGGAAATAAAAAAGCTATATCCTACAATTAGTTTTATTTCAGAAGAAAAAGACAACCAAGAATTGAGTGATGAATTAACTATATGTATAGATCCATTAGACGGAACTTGTAATTTTAGCTTAGGTCTTACTATGTTTGGAGTTCAAATGGCTATATTTGAAAATAAGAATATTATTGCTTCAATAATATATTTGCCATATTATAAGAAATTATTTAAAACCATTAAAGGAAATGGAGTGACTTTAAATGGAAAAAGGATATTTCTTAATAAAGATATAAAACAAACAGAATCAATTTTATTATTATCTGATTTTTATCCAAAAATAGATATTAGTTTTGAAAAACAATTAAAATTAGTTCATAATTTACAGAGTCATTTTTTAAAAATAAGATTATTTGGTGCTGCTTGTTTTGATTTTGCTACTCTTGCTACATCAAAAGCCCAAGCTTATATTTGTTATTATAATGAAATATGGGATATTGCTCCAGGATTATTAATGATTGAAGAGCTGGGTATGAAATATAGTGGTTTTTATAAACCATATAAACTCAATGATTCTGCTCTAATAGTTGCTTTAAATGATGAAATATTAAATGATATAAAAAATACATTTTTTAAAATATAAAAGGAGGGGAAGAAAATGAATAAAAAATTATTTATTAGTTATTCTCATAAATGTTTTACTGATGAGGTGTTTACTTTAGTAAAGGATTTAGAAATGAAGGGATACCAAGTATTTTATGATAAGGATGTATTAAAAAAAGGTGACTGGGAAAAAACTATAGATAATCATATTCGTGCTTGTGATTATTTTATTTATATGTCTTCATTTGCTTCAAATTCTAATGAAGGATTTTGTTTAAATGAATTATGTAGAGCTGGTGAATTTGGAAAAAAGATTATACCTGTTTTACTAGATGAAAGCTTATTACCATTGAGTATAAACAAATATCAACGATTATTCTTTTATAAATGTTTTACTAATAATGGAATTGATTCAATTAATTATGAAAAATTTTTTAATGAATTAATAGATGCATTGAGTGATAAAGAATGGGGATATACTAATGATGATTTGAGATTAAGAAAAATTTTAGCCTTAGTTTCTAATCGCGTTGAACTTTATAATCATTATTCTTCCTTTTGTGGAAGAAAAAAAGCTTTTAGTGATTTTGAAAAATTTATGAACTCTGATAATAATTTATTATGGATTCCATCCGGCCCTGGTTCTGGTAAAACTGCATTTGCTAGTATGCTATGCTGGAAATATCCCGAAAAAATAAAGGCTATTCATTTTTGTAAATTTAATAATTCAGATAAAATGGATCCTAAAAAAATTTTTGCATCAATCGCATATCAACTATCAGATGCTATTCCTGCATATAAAAGAAAATTATTAGATTTACCTGAATTAGATAAGATATTTGAAAAGAATGCTACTAGAATTTTTGAATATTTAATTTTAGATCCTTTGTATGATATTAGCTATAATGAAAATATAGGAGTAGTAATTGATGCATTAGATGAATGTACTTGGGGTGGAAAAAATGATATGGCGAATGTTTTACAACGAGCTCTATCTAATAAATCACTTCCAAAATGGTTAAAATTTATTGTGACTAGTAGAGATTCAATTGAGATAAGTAATCCTCTAAAAAATTATGCTACAATATCTTATTCATTAGAGGCTAATAATAATGAAGATATTTTAGAATATTATAAAAAAGAAATAGAAGGATTGACAGATGAAAAGGCTGAAATATTACTGGCAAAATCAGAAGGTTCTTTCTTATATGCTGCAGAGATTTGTAAAAAAATTAAAGAAAATGAACTAGACCTTAATGAATTAGATTTGTTTCCTATAGGTATTTATGGATTCTTCTATGATTGTTTTTCTAGAATTTTTGAGAATAATACTACAAAGGATATTTCCTTTGAAATAGCAAGACCTTACCTTGAAATATTATGTGTATCAAATATATCAATGAACATTGAAACTGTAGCTAATATTTTGGATTATGATTTATATAAAGCTAGAAATATTGTTTCAACCTTAGCTAGCTTGTTTCCTTTGAAAAATAACTTAATACAACCACTTCATAAATCATTAGTAGATTGGCTGACTAGTGATGATATTTTACAAGTGTATTATATAGATAAGAAGAATGGATATTTTAGAATTTATAAATATATGAAAAATATCTATGATAATAAGAAGTATTATAACAATTTATATGTTTTGGAAAATTTTGCATCAATTTTAATAGAATTAGAAAAATATGATGAATTAGAGAACCTATTGAATGATTTAGATTATCAAAAGAATGTTATCCAGACTATGCATTTTGATTCGGGATTAAGAAGATATTTAGAACAAATTCAAGCTTTAGATAATTATTCTCATGATAAAACAATTGAAGTGTTTAATAATAATTCATTTATTCAAATATTTTCTTTATATCGAAGATTATTGTATAACTCTGGAATGTTTTTTGATTTAAGAAATCTTGGATTAACAAATGTTTTAGCAAGATCTATCGATTATGGTATGGAAGGCGAAATAGGAAAAGCATTTTATTACTATATTGTAGAAGAGTTTGAAAAGGCTATAAAGAAAATAAAAAATATTGTTAAAACAGAAGAAATTAACAAATATCCTTATTATTTAGCTGAATTATATAATGTAAAAGGATTATCAGAAAGAAAACTCGCTTTATTTGATGATGCTATTGAATCATTTGAAAAAGCTATTGATTACGCTAAAGAAGACAATTTTTCTTGTCCAAATAGTGAACCTAATTTTGAACTTTGCATGTCAAATCTTATTTTAGGTAAAATATACACTACAAAATGCAATTTTGCAAAAGCTAATCGTTATTATAGAAATTCTTTGAAAGCTATTGAACATCAAATAGAAGATACTGTTGATAGAGATAGAAAAATTTCAGACATATTATTTACAGCAGAAATATATCGTGTATATGCATATTCTAAAATATGGGAAAATGAAATAGATGATGCTATAGATTTATTAGAACAAGCAGATAAAATATATACTAATAATAAATCCACTTTAGATAGATATTTTGTGAGATTTCAATATACTTCAATCCTATTAAAAATTATGCAAAAGGATAAATTAGGAAATAAAGAAGCATTATTACTATTGTTAAATAATGGATTAAATGGAAAATATGATATAGGAATGGTTAATTATCTTTTAGCTTTAAATATCTTAATTAATTTCAATGATGATAAAGATGAAATTCGTGAGGGAATGAAATATGCTAATCTAGCATCAGATACTTTCTTTAGAATTGAAGCTTTATTAGAAGATAATGAATCTAGATTAATACTAAACCTATTGAGTAAGAAACTTGGAATATCTAAAAAGCTTGATATTGATGATGTTGAAGAAATAGAAAACTGGATTGAATATATTAAAAATAGAATAGAAAATTTAGATTAAATAATAGTTCCTCAAATATTCCTTTAATAGAGAATAATAAGAGACTTAATATAATTTTATAAAAAAATAATATAAGTGATACATAAAATAAAAAAATGTATCACTTTTCCTTTTTAAAATATTTGACTAAAATATAAAATATTGATAAAATAAGTAATAAAGCGTTTCCAAAAAACGATTTAAACTTTTAGGAGGAATAATATGAAGATAAAGAAAAAAATTGGTATTATTTCAATGGCACTTGGATGTATTTTAGCAGTTGCATCCTGTGGAAATACTACCCCTACTGATGTAAGTAGTACTACTCAAGGGACATCAGTACCAAGTCAAACAACTTCTACAAAACCAAGTACACCTAGCTCCTCAACCACTCAAGGGGTTAAGCTATTATCAACAAGATTTAGTAGTATCTCTGTTGATTATTCTAATGTAAAAACATTGTATTATTTTGGTGAAGAGTTTTCATCAGAAGGTTTGGTTGTTAAAAATAACTTTGTTAAAAGCTATTCAAATGGAAAAAGAGAAAGCTATTCAGAAGAAACTGAATTATATTCAATAGATACAAGTGAGGTTGATTTTAATACTGTTGGTGTTTACCCTGTAACTATTTCATCTAGAGTAGGCTCAGTAATTAATATGAGATCATATAATGTTGTTGTTAAGGCAAATCCTTTTGACGATGTGAAGAATTTATCATATTTTGGTGGATTAAATATTGAATACATTGCTGGAGATAGTTTTAATAAAACTTACAAGGTTCAAGATAAATTTAATTTTTCTAGTTCATTAGTAAAAGCATCTATTCATGTTGTAAAAATTGATGCAGAAGGAAATAAAACAGAAAATGATGCAACAACTAATCCTCAAGCATTAACTATTGATACTTCTAATGTACCAGTTGATAGTAATGGTTATTTAACTACAAGAGGAACCTTTATAATAAAATATAGTTTTACTCAAAAGCTTACTATTGACGGAATTGAGGTTGAAAATAAGATTGAATCATTTACATACGTAACAGTAGATAATCCTGTTACTAACATTGAAAAGATTTCTGTAGATGATACAACCTTTGAAGCAACTATTACAAGTCTGGATTTATCAAAATGGAAATTTAGAGTAACTAGAGAAATTGGTGAACCAGAAGAAATTTATTATAGTAAAGATTTATTTACTGTTACTGGTTTAAATCAATACATACCAATGGAGCAAGAGGCTCAAATCACATTAAATGAAAGTCCAGAACAAATTGTTAAGGTTAAGGTTACTATTACTCCTTCTTCATTATATAATATTTTCTTACAATTAGATTTAAATAAGGGTATGGAAAAAGTAGATGTTAATGGAGATCCTGTATTAGATACTGAAGGCAATCCTACATATAATACACCATTTACTAATACTACAAGAACTCAAGTTGATTCTGATGGCTATTGTTATGGTACTAATATTGTAAGAGAAATTAAACCAAGAAATTGTGATGGTATTGGCTTTAGCGTTCGTGTTAAAGTAGAGTTATCATCAAAGAGTGGTGCCTTTGAGGTTGTAATGCCAAAGGCTGGTAAAATTTTAATTTTCGTAGCTTCAACAGGTGATGATGCAAGACCAGTTAATGTTTCATTAAATGATGAATCAATTACTGAAATTGTAGCAAAAACAAAGGATGTTCCAACTCGTTATGAAATTGATATTAAGGAAGCTGGTACTATAAGCTTTACTGGCGAAAAGCAATTCTATGTTTATGGTGCAATTATTGTAACAGAGAGGTAATTAAGATGAAAAATAAAAAGAAATTATTAGGCTTAGGCCTATCATTAACAATATTAGTATTAGCTTCTTGTTCTCAAGCAGGTAATACTAGTACTACTTTACAATCTCCTACATCAACAGTTAGCCCAAGTACAACAACAAGTGTCCCTAATACAACAACAAGTATTCCTACAAGTGCACCTACAACAAATGTAGAAGTTCATGTACCTACAACAATTTATGCTGCACCAGGGGCTAAAGATGGTGATGGTTCTAAGGAACATCCATATGATTTTTTTATGGCAACATATAAGGCTCTTCCAGGTGATACAATTCTTCTAAAGGAAGGAGTATATGATGATTATAGCTATCGTATAGAGCTTCATGGAAGTGGTGCTCAGGGTAATTATATTACTATTAAACCTGAGGTTCCTGGTTCGAGAGTTGTTTTTGATTTTCATAAAATGAGATTTGATGGAACTAATAGAGGTATTCAAATTTATGGTGATTTCTGGCATATTCAAGATATTGAAGTATGTAATGCTGGAGATAATGGTATATATATTGCTGGATCTCATAATATAATTGAAAATTGTCAATTTTATAATAATAAAGATACTGGTTTACAATTAGGACGTGGTTATAGTAATGAGACTCATATTGATGAGTGGCCTAGCTATAATTTAATTAAAAACTGTACATCATTTGCAAATTATGATGATGAAACTTTAGGTGAAAATGCCGATGGTTTTGCTGCTAAGCTTACTGTTGGTGTTGGTAATGTCTTTGATGGCTGTATCGCATTTAGAAATTCTGATGATGGTTGGGATTTATTTGCTAAATCAGATTCAGGTAATATTGGTACTGTAATTCTATATAACTGTGTATCATTTGAAAATGGTTATCTACCATACCAAATTGATAAACAAAATACTGATGGTACAACAACAAGAACCTATGATACTATTAATGGTGATGGTATCGGATTTAAATTGGGTGGTTCTGTTATGGAGGGTGATGTTATTGTAAATAACTGTGCTGCTTTTGATAATAAGCTTCATGGTGTTGGAGATAACTCAAATCCTGGTACATTACAGGTAACGAATTTCACAGCATTTAATAATTGCTCAGGCTTAAATGCAGATGGTACTATTTCAACAAAACGTGGAATAGAGGATGCAGTTAATAAATCAAATAATATTGATTTAGCTCGTTCAACAAATAGCTATAATAGTTATTATGGTATTTTATCTTATATAAACAATCAAAGTGAATTTAAAGCAACAGGAGATTCAAATTATAATACTGATGCTTATAGAGGCTCTACAGCTTATTCAATTTTCCAAACAGAATATGATAACGGTGAAATATATAGAGCATTTACTGGTTGGGAGGATGCATCAAGCTATGCTTCATTAACAGTAGATTCTGCATATTCTCGTGGAGAAATATATGAAGGATTAACTGATGATTCATTTGTTGATTTGAAATCAATTAATGCAATTTGTGATTCAAAAGATAAATTAATAGATTTATTATCAATTCATACTAAATATAGAAATAGTGATAATTCTGTTAATTTAGGTAACTTATTAAAGCTTAAGGATGAAAAACTATTAACATATTGTGATGGAAATCCAATTGGTGCTGTATTAGATAGAACATCTTATGATTCATATCCACATTATACTATGAATATGTATGAAGATGAATCATATCAATCTATGTCTGATGATGAAATTTTAGTTTCATCAACTAAGGATGTTTTAGAGGTAATTACAAGAGAAGAAGCAACATTCCAAACATTTGATTTACCTAAACTAATTAATGGCTGTGAAATTACATGGACTTCTTCAAATAATGATGTAATTGAGATTTCTAAAAATGAGGATGTTTCTTTATCTATTTCAGTATTTTCACAAGCAATAGTACATACTCAAGATACTGATACTAAGGTTACTTTAACTGCAACAATTTCTCATAATGATGTTGTTGATACAAAGACATTTGAAATTAATGTATTATCTAGAAAACAAGATGTAGGTTCATTAACTACCATTAAAAACAATTCATTAAGAATAGATTTATATGGTAAATATGTTGCTCCAAACATCTATCCTATTGATGCATCAAGTATTACTCCTACAGAATTACCAAATAGCAAATATGATTTAGTTTATACTTATCAATATGCACCAGATGGAAATTCTAAGTTTAATTATATAGATGGTGTTTATACTTCAGTTGCAGGTGTATATCGTGTTACTGTTACAGCAAATTCAAAAATATCTTCAAATACTGCAAGCTATACATACAATGTATATGTAGTAGACCCAGATTGTAATATTGATTTTATTGATAATATATCTAGCGTATATTTAACAAAAGATGGATTTAATATTTCTGGTAGATTATCAAATATTGAAGGTGGAATTTATACTATAGTATCTGAAACTTCTATTGATGATATTACTCCAGAACAAGTAGTAAATAATGAAAATGCTCAATATTATCATATTACTGAAGATAATATTATTGCGCCATTTAATGCAAATAATGATACATTAGTTGATAGTTCTGTTCAATATTATGTATATTATGTTGTTGCAAATGCTAAGAAGAATTTATCAAAATTATCTTCTGTTTATTCATTTAGTACTACATTAAAGGAAGTAAACACAAAAGAAGATTTCTATAGTTTAGCAACTACTGGTAAAATTGGTGCTGAAAAGGCTAAAACTCCTACAATTTATTATTTATCACAAGATTTAGATTTTGAAGGCTTCAACTGGCCAATTTTAAATAAAGCAAATGTTGATTCATTCAATCAATTATTTAATGGCAATAATCATACAATCTCAAATGTTACAATTGAGGGTGCTGCAGATGGTGAAAAGACATTAACTTTAAATTTATTCTATAAGATTTCTTATGGAACTCTAATGAATTTCAAGTTCGATAACATTTCTATTACAAGTACTGATAATGAATCTACTAATTATGGTAAGCAAGTTGGTGTTGTTGGTGATTTACAAAATGGTTATCTTCATAACATTAGAATTACAAGATTTAAAGGTTCTGCAAAAGAGTCAGTTGGTGCTTTAGTTGGTCAAGTTACTGGTGGTAAGAATTATATTTCTAATTGTTCACTAGTTAACCCTATTCCAGAGGATGTAAATAATAATCCATATACAATTTCATGTACAAACAAGTATGCTGCAGGTTTAGTTGGTAACGCTCAAATGAATTCTGATCAATCATTACTTGAATTAACAATGACAAATTGTTTTGTAAATGCAGTAATTGGTGATGGTAAGGATGTTGCCGGAAACTTCGGTGGTATCTTAGGTCGTGCTAAGAATGATAGCGTAAATTATTTAATCGATATTTCAAAATGTGTATTTATTGGTACTGTTATTGCTAAGGGTCAATATAATGCTGGTATTGTTGGTGATTTTGACAATGGTGCTGGTTTAATTAGAATTAATAATTGTTTATCAGATGTAGTATTTATTTATAATGGCTTAGTATTAGATGCTGAGACTGCTTTTGAAGAAAATACATCTCAATATTATGCACATAAGAATTCTAATCCTATTATTGGACGCGCAGTTAAGGGCGAAACTGGAATTTATCAATGTGGAAGTAATATAGGCTCATGGAGTGAATATTATGCAGATAGTGTTTATTCAATCTCTTTAGTGTTTGATATGAGAGATGATGAGACAAATGAACAAGAAATTCTATCAAAATCATATGTATCAGGAATATTAAAGCTTGACATTGAAAATGTATGGGTATTTAATCAAGTTTTAGATGAAGCTAAAAATCCTGTTGGATATGAATTATATTTAAAATAATTTTTAAAGAAATTGAGTGAATTTATGAAAAATTCACTCTTTTTTATTTATTAGTAAATTTGAAAATTTTGGTTGGAATAAAGTCAAGACTAAAAAGC
>CAMEJG010000011.1 GCA_945919465.1 uncultured Anaeroplasma sp.
ATGATAATAATAAAACTATAAAAATAATGGTAGGTGCCTATCAAATATGCTTACGGATATAAATAATGAATCAAAGCTATTAGAGCTTATATTTATATTTATAATAATAGCTATTATAATAATGCTATTAAATAATTCTAAGATAAATAATGATTGATTAAAATAGCTAATATGAATATCATTTGAATTTGCTAAATAAGTATAGGGATCCATAAAAGGATTTGCTATAAAAAATAAGCATAATCCTGTTAAAATAATACCTATTAAATAAATGATAATTGTGGTTTTCTGAATTATAAATGCTAAATTTAAGCTAATCAGAGTCCTTAGCTTTTCTCCTCCTCTTTTCATTTAAGAAGCCTCCTTTTACCTCGTATTCGATTGGACATAACTCATTAAATAATGTTTTTGTATGCAGACACATAATAATAATCTTATTATTACCTTTTAATGTAATTATATCCTGCTTTAATAGCTTTTTTGCTGCATCATCTAAGCCATCTAATGGCTCATCTAGAATATAACAGTCACTTTTGTTATTTAGTATTTGAATAATACCAAGCTTTTGTAAATTTCCTTTTGATAGCTCCCCTATTCTCTTATTAGGAATTTGGTATTTTTCCATTAATTCTATTGGAATAGATAATAGCTTACAATAGGATTTTACACTTAATAGCTTAGGCATAGTAAACTTATCAGGTAAATAGCTTATGGAAATATCCCTTGTAATAGAACCAGAAGATTTAAAAATAATACCTGATAATAATTTTACTAGGGTAGATTTACCAGAACCATTAATTCCTGATAATATATATAAATTACCCTCTTTAAATTCTAATGATATACTATTTAATATAATTTGATTATTATATTTTTTAGATAAATTATCTAATTTAAGCATATATTACATCAGCACTCCTTCCTTTTGTTTTAAAATCATCATAAGGATTATCAGTAAGCTTATAGGGGAATTGATCTATATAATAGTCTTTATTATCAATTTTTAATGTAATAAAGGAATTAAAAACTAACATAGTTTTTTTATAAATTAAAGGAATAAAATAAGAATTATTTTCAATATTATAGGTAGTTTGAATATTATTGCCTACAAGTCTATAATCTTTAACTATTCCATAAATATTTATTTCATTTTCATATTTAACATTTTCTATTATTTGATCTAATCTTCCCTCTGCAAAGCTCCCTAATGAAAATTCCTGAAGTTTACCTTCTATATTTGGCATAAGAGTAATCCCTACTAAATATAAATCATCATCAAATTTTGAAAAACAACCATTTAATAAGGAAAAATCTAAAAGCTCATAATTAGCTGGATTTAATATTGAAATAGAACCTAAGCTTGCTATTATAGTAAATGTAGTATTTTTAATATGTAGTTTAGCACTATTTAGTGTAGTAATTCCATCTCCAAAATCTGGAAGAGCAGCTTCAAATTTATGAATATAACCATTTTTCACCTCATAGGTTTGACATGTAACATTTGATAATAATACATATGCTGTAGGGGTTTCTATTGTATAGATATTATCATCTACAAACGTAAAAGCTGGCTTCTTTTGATTTGAATATAATTCAAATTTTAAGCTTTTATTTTCTTGGTAGGTATATCCAATTCCCTTAGGAATTGAATAAACCTCTAATTCTACTGGCTTATAATTTGATAATATTACTAGTCCAGTAATTGTAATTGAAACTATTAATAATAATGCAAATAATAATTTTTTCATATATCCTCCTAATTAATTTTAACCTTTTCAATTTTGGCATATTGACTTTCTAAGGTTACAAATTCATAGCCGCCATATAATGACCTATAGAAAAATTCATAATAAGCACAAACACCATTATTAACAGTTAAATTACCAGTAAGATAGATAATACAGCGGCTACCTGGTTCTACTGTAATTTTCATTGTTTGTTTTTCTTTCCTAGAGATTGTTGTTGAATTTGAATATTCAACTCCAGCTTTGGCTGAAGCTTCTGCTTTTATTTTATTAATATTTCCTGAACCACTTCCACTAATTTGTCCACTTGTAGAAAATGAAACCTTATTATTCATTTCTACTTGAACATCAATATCATAGGTTATGCTAGTCTCTCCCTTATTATGAACACTAAATAAGGTATTTGAGATGTATGATGCTTGAACATTTTTAGCAATAGGATATACTACTGCGGTAAAAAAATATGTACCATCAGTTCTTGGCATTAGTTCATCAAGCTCCTTTAGCGTAAAATTTTTCAAGAGCTTTCCTGAGGACATAACAATCTCAACAAATGACTGATAATCAGTTTCAGCATAGTCTTCTGCCTTTACTTCAATAGTAAAGACAATAATTACTACCATTAAATATGTAGTTAATAAAATATAAAATTTCTTCATAAAATCACCTATTTTTTTCACCCTTCATATAATAATAGTAAGTTTTTACAAAAATTTTTGGTTTTTTTGATATTTTTTTAAATTTTTATTAACTTTTTGTAATTTTTTATAGTTTTTATGATTATTAATACATTTTCATTAGTATAAGGGGATGATGAAAATTAATGCAATTACTACCCTATCGAAATTAATTTTGAAGCTTAATCCAATGGAGTTTACTGCTTTAGCTATAGTTATAGGATATTTATTTACTGATGGATTAGATGCCTATCAGGTGCAGTCAATTGGTAACTTTTTTGAACTTGTAGGTCAAATGATAATTACCTATGGTACTCAAATGGAAAATATTAATGAAGAAGATAATAATAGTTTAGATATAAATGATGCTATTCTTATTTTAAAAAATAAAATCGGTAATATTGAAAAAATTATTACCGAAATAAAAAAATAAAAGGATATTACATTTTTAGTAATATCCAATATATATTAGTTATTAAATTTAATTATTTTTTCTACTGCTTCATCTAAATATGAAGTATCATAATCTTCAATTAATCCATTATCCATTAATTTAGATAATTCTGGATTTATTGGAGTTGAGGCTAAAGGCTCTATATTATAGAAGCTTGAAACCTCTTTAAGCTTTGACTTTCCAAATGGATATAATAAATTATTACAGCAGGAGCATTTTATATAGCTCATATTTTCTATTAATCCAATAATTTTTATATTCATTTGCTGACACATATTAACTGCTTTTCCTACAATCATTTTAACTAAATCCTGTGGAGTTGAAACAATTACTACACCATCTACTGGAATAGATTGAAAAACAGTTAAGGCTACATCTGAAGTACCAGGAGGCATATCAATTAGTAAGAAATCTAGTTCTTCCCATAATACATCCTGATAAAATTGTTTAATTGCCCCACCTAATACAGGACCTCTCCATAATACTGGCTTAGTAGGATCAGGAATTAATAGATTTATTGACATAACCTTTATTCCAAGCTTAGTTAGTGGAGGAAACATTAATTTATCATTACCCTCAACACCCTCACCTACTCCAAAGGCTTTAGGAATAGAAGGACCAGTAATATCACTATCTAGTATTCCAACCTTATAGCCCTTTTTAGCAAGGCTTACTGCAAGTAAGCTTGTAACACTAGATTTTCCTACACCACCCTTACCAGAAACAACACCAATAATATTTTTAATGTGGTTTTCCTGTGCTGTTTCAACTAATAAGGATTTATTTTTATCACAATTTGATTTGCATGAGCTGCAATTATGATCACATGACATTTGTATTACCTCTTTTTTATTTTTACTCATATGATATTATGAGGTGAATTATATGTATAGCTATTATAATAATCCAATCTATTATAGGGATGATAACAGAGGATTGCTTTTACCATTTTTAGTAGGTGCTGCAGTAGCCTTTCCAATAGGCTATATTGCATCAAACACTAATAAAAATCAAATGGTACCAATGAACTATGGATATCAGCCAATGTATAATCCCTACTATATGTATCCATATTATATGCCCTATCGTTAATTATTATCGTTATTATTAATTGATTGAAGCAATTCTAATATACGATTACCATTATCTAAGGAAGTATCACGCTTGAATATTAATTCAGGCATTTTTCTTGCTTTAAGCTTTTTACAAAGTTCACTTCTTAAATAACCCTTTGAAGCCTCTAGCTCTTGTTGATATTCCTTTTCATCTCCCTGATAATAGGTATAGTAGATAGTCATATATGATAAATCATTAGTAATTCTAACTTCTGTTACTGTAACATGAGAAAGATGCTTGTTTTTAGTATCTCTTGAAAGAATGATGCTTAATTCTCTTAAGGCATTAGATTCTAAACGTTTTAAGCTTAAACCCATTATCTAGGAATCTCCTTTAAAATAGAGGCTTCAAATACATCTCCTTCTTTAATATCATTAAAGTTTTCAATTGTGATACCACATTCAAAGCCATATTTAACTTCTTTAACATCATCCTTAAATCTCTTTAATGATGCCATCTTTCCTTCAAATACTACAACACCATCTCTTAATATTCTTACTAATGAATTTCTTTCTATAACACCATCTGTAACATAACATCCCGCAATAGTACCAACCTTAGAAAGCTTAAATAAGCTTCTAACCTCAGCTTGACCTGTAACAACCTCTTCAAATACTGGGTCTAATAATCCCTTTAAGGCTGCTTCTATATCTTCAATTACCTTATAGATAATATTATATAAACGAATCTCTACACCCTTTACCTGAGCTTCTTGACGTACAGGTGCCATAGGACGAACATTAAAGCCAATTATAATTGCCTTTGATGCTTCAGCTAAAGATACATCAGTATCTGTAATAGCACCAACTGTAGCACGAATAATATTTACCTTTAAATCTTCAATATTTATTTTTTCTAATGATGCCTTTAAGGCTTCAACAGAACCTTGAACATCACCCTTAATAATTAAATTAAGGATTTTCTCTTTATCCTTTGAGGCTTCATTAAATAAATCCTCAAGTGAAGATGCTTTTCTTGAGGATAATTCCTCTAATTTAGCCTTATTAGCACGCTTTTCAGCAACTTCACGAGCAGTACGCTCATCAGGAAATACCATAAATTTATCTCCTGCTTGTGGCACATCAGAAAGACCAGTTACTGCAACAGCAGTTGATGGAGAAGCAGTTTCAAAACGACAATGTCTATCATCCTCCATTGTTCTTACTCTACCATAGGTATTTCCACATACAACAACATCACCAATTTTCAAAGAACCATTTTGAACTAAGAAAGTAGCAACAGGACCACGACCCTTATCAAGCTGAGCTTCAATAACTGTACCCATACCTAAACGATTAGGATTTGCCTTTAGTTCCTTCATTTCAGCAACTAGCTGAACCATTTCTAATAGCTGTTCCACACCTGTACCCTTCAATGCTGAAATTGGTACAAAGATAGTATCTCCACCCCAATCCTCAGCAAGTAATCCCAAATTAGCAAGCTCTGTTTTAACATGATCAGGATTTGCAGTTGGCTTATCCATTTTATTAACTGCAACAATTATTGGACAGCCTGCAGCTTTAGCATGAGAAATAGCTTCCTCAGTTTGAGGCATTACACCATCATCTGCAGCAACAACTAAAATAACAATATCAGTAATTTTAGCACCTCTAGCACGCATTTGAGTAAACGCAGCATGACCTGGAGTATCAATAAATGTAATCGCAAAGCCATTATGAGTCACCTGATAAGCACCAATATGCTGAGTAATTCCTCCAGCTTCACTCTTAACAACACGTGAATTACGAATAGTATCTAGCAATGTAGTTTTACCATGGTCAACATGACCCATAATTGTTACTACTGGAGGGCGAGAAACTAAATCCTTTTCATCATCTTCAATTACTATTTCGTCAAAACGCTCTATATCTGTAATTACCTCATCCTTAAGCTCAAAACCAAAATCCATAGCTACAAGCTCAATTGTCTCACGATCAATTGTTTGATTTTGATTAGCCATTATACCAGCCTGCATAAGCTTCATAATAATTTGAGCAGGAGTTTTTCCCATACCTGTAGCAACATCTAAAACAGTCATTCCATCCTTGTAAATTAGAACACCCTTTTCCTTTTGAGCATCCTTTTTTCCTCTTTGATTAGGGATATTTGACGCTCTTTTTTCTTTTTTATTATTGCCCTTGGCCACATAAATCACCCTATTTCTTTAATATTTTTAAAAATCCATTATTTGTTATTCCAATAACCATTCTACCACTTTTTCCAATAGCGCTAGATAGTTCAAGGCTTGAATAACAACAACAAACCTCCACATTATAAAACTTTGATTTATCTAAAATCAATTTTTGGGCATTTTTAGAAGCATCATTAGCTAAAAATACATATTTTACCTTACCACTTCTAATACCCTCAACAACAGTCTCTTCACCGCAAACTAAACCGCCACTACGGTAACAAAGACCTAAATTACTTAAGATACGATCCATTATAATAAACCTAACAATTCCTCATAAATTGAATCAGGTACACTTACCTCAAGCTTTCTATCTAAAGCCTTAGACTTTTTAGCTGCAAGGATAATATCCTTATCCTTTTTAAGATAAGCCCCTCTACCATTAGCTTTACCCTTTAAATCAACAATAACCTCATGTTCAGGAGTTCTAACAATTCTAAATAAATCTTTTTTCTCGCAAACCTCTTTAGACTGAACACAGGTTCTTAAAATTTGCTTACGCTCTTTCATTAAATAAGAAGTCCCTTCTCATATGCCTCACTAACTGGCATAATATCAATTTTCCATCCACATGATTGAACAGCAAGACGAACATTCTGTCCTGATTTACCGATAGCTAATGATAAATGATCATCAGGTACTACAACAACTGATGATTTTGCCTTTGGATCAACACTTAAAACCTTAGTAACATTTGCTGGTTGTAAGGAATTAGTAATTAATTCCTCAGGATTTTCACTCCACTTATATAAATCAACCTTTTCGCCACCTAAAATTCTAACGATTTCTTGGATTCTAATTCCACTCTCACCAACACAAGAACCAATCGCATCAACCTTTGGATCATTAGAATATAATGCAATCTTACTTCTATCTCCTGGATCACGAGCAATTCCTTTAATTTCAATAATACCACTCTTAATTTCTGGAATATTATCCTCCATTAAACGAATAACTAGTTGCTTATCAGTACGAGAAACAGTTACTTTTGGTTCTTTTGTAGTATTTTCAACCTTCTTAATATATACACGAATAGAATCACCAATTTCACGAGAATCATTTGGTAATAATTCATTTAAAGGAATTCTTGATGTAACTCCATAGCCTAAGCTTAATGTTAATGCCTTTTCATCCTTATTTGTTATTTCAGCAACAATCATCTCACCCTCAAGCTCTACAAAGTGAGCAAATGCCATTTCTCTTTGCTTAGTTCTAACTCCTTGAGTATATACACTCTTTGTAGCTCCAATTTCAGTTCTAGAGAATTCTTTAATATTAATTGGTCTTTCGATAATATCTCCAACCTTATAGCTTGATTTAATCTTTTTAGCATCCTCAAGTAAAATTTCTTTAATTCCCTCAGGGTCTTGTTCTAAAGAATATTCACTAACTACTACAAATACTGCATATAATAGTATTTCATTTTTTTCAGGATTTATTATAACCTTACAAGAGGTATTACCATTTTTCTTTTTAAAGGAATTAATTAATCCCTTTTTAAATACCTCATAAACATCCTCTACACTTATTCCTCTTGCCTCTGCAACCTCATGTGCATTTTCAAAAAAAGCCTTATTAATCATTTTCTCCTCCTATAGCTTCACTGCAAGTCTAATTAATTTAATATCAATATGTTTAATTTTAAAGTTTTTAAATCTTCCCTTTAGATTCACTCTTAAGGTTACTTCTTCATCATCACAATCTATTAGGGTACCCTCATATGAAAGATTATTTGTATCTATATGTATATACTTTGAAATACTATCTTTAATCTCATCAATATTTCGAAGCTCTTTTTCAGCACCTGGAGATGATACTTCAAGCATATATTCTGGTAAATCTTTATCATATTCATCTATTCTAGTAGATAAATATTCATTAGCCAATGCTAATGTATCAAGATCAATACCATCCTTGTTATCTATTAATACCCTTAAAATTAAATAACCAAATTCCTTCACAAGCTCAACATTATACAATTTACATTGATGCTCCTCTAAAAAAGGTCTTAATATTTCTTCAACAATTTTTAAATCCACAAAATCACCTCTTTGTCCCTAATCAAATAAATAAGAGAGGTATTTAGCCTCTCTTCCATAACTATCTATTTAAATTATAATATCAATCATATGAAATTGCAAGATAAAATTAATATTTTTATAATTATTCACTATGATTTTCTGATAATATCTTTAATATTCTTTCATTATTATATTTTTTTGCTAAATCTAAAGGAGTGAATCCAAATTCATCCTTTCTAGATACATTTCTAATAACAGCATATTTTTTAATCAAATCATAATTTTCAATAATTATTGCATAATGAAGTGGATAATTAGTTCGATATAAATAATTTTTATACTTTTCTGATTTCTCATTAATGAATGATGATAAATCATATGTAGGTATTACATCATATATTGTATCTCCAAATGAAGATTTACAATCTAAAACAGCTCCATGCTTCATTAAAGCCTCAATAATAGATTTATTTTGTTTTACTACTGCGTAAAATATTGGTGTTTCTCCTCCTTTATTTTTTGCATTTACAAAGGCATGCTTATCAAGTAAATAATTAACAATACTTAAATCTCCTGCCTTAGAGGCAATATGTAGAGGAGTTTCTCCCATATAATTGGGAACATCTATAATTTTATCATCTATTTCAATCTTATTTAGTAGATCTAAATTTCTACTTCTAATTAATGACATAAATACTGTTTCTTCCTTATTATCCATATCATAAAGATTGAAATTAGTTGATTCTAATAATAAATAAATCATTTCTTCTCTACCAAGACTACAAGCTTTGAATAAAGGAGCTTGTCCATCATTATTTTTAATTGTAACATCAGCACCGTGTCTAATTAGATTCTTTAAAAAGCCCATACGATTATTAATTACGCAATAATGAATTGGAGTGTCACCATATTTATCCTTAATATTAATATCTATATAATTTTCTAATAATAAATCAAATATTTCCTGATTGTTAAAAATAATAGCATAATGAATTAAAGACATTCCTCTTTCATTTTTAACATTGATATCTCCACTAGAAAGATATTTTCTTAATTGAGAGATATTATTGGAAAAGACTGCATCAAATGGATTCATATAATCTCCTTTTATAAAAAAAGATAGAGAAATTCTCTACCTAATATCTTCTTTTAATACTTTACTAGGCTTAAAAGAAATTGATTTCTTTGCTGGAATGATAATCTCTTCTCCGGTTTTAGGATTTCTACCATGTCTTTCTGCTTTAGTTTTTAATTCAAAGGTACCAAATCCAGAAATAGCAACCTTTTCACCATTTTGGATTGCTTCTAAGATTGTAGCAAATACTAAATCAACTGCGGTATCTGCTTCCTTCTTAGTTAATTCTAATTGATCTGCAACTGCAGCAACAATTTCAGACTTTTTCATATTTTATTCCTCCAAAGTTATTTTTCGTATTAATTATACCAATTATAAGATTTATTTTCAATAAAAACATTTATAAAAAGATTTATATATAAATTAATAAAATAGCTACAATCCTAATTTTTTATAATAATCTTTTTTTTCTTTACTAATTTTATTACCTGTAAACAAAAGTTTAAAAGCTTTTTTAGATTTAAATATTAATAAATAAAATAAATGATGAATAAAACAAATAGGATATAAAAACCAATAACGTCCCATTTTAGGATATAAAGAAATACGATATTGTTTATTAGTCATAAATAATCTCATCAATGTGTATCTGAATTTATCCTTTTTATTAATGGCTCTATTAGTATCTCTTTCATCACTATCAAACCCATGTATTCCTGATTTCACTAAATAATCAATAAAAAATTCAATATCTATTATTTCAATATTATCATATTTTTCATTGGTTAAATAATAAATTACATTCAAAATATTATTATATAAAATCTCAAGCTTATATTCCTTAATAAAATTATGAATATAATTAAAATCTAATTCATAATTTTTTATCATATAATAAAAATCTAAGACAAATCTAATTCCACAACCATTAATTAAATGATTATAAAAATGACATAAGCAATAAATAAAATGATCATTCGGATTAAATTCATACATGAATTTATCTTTATTAATTGCAAGTGAAAATGGATTTTTAAAATATTTTAAAAAATTTGATTCGGAATCAAACATGCTAAAATGAATTTCAATTTCTAAATTATTTTTATAAAATCCTATATGATGCATACAATCAGAAGGATCCTTTTTATATTCATTATCTTCTAATAAAGAGGTTACTTTAGTGATGGTATTTTCCTCAATATAAACATCAATATCTCCTCTAGTACGTACTACTGGATCAGGATAAATATTACTTAATACCTTTCCTTTAAAATAAATATGAGGTATCTTATTTTCATTTAATATAGCAGTAACTTCATTTTCTATTTTCTTAAAATTTTCTTGAGTAATTAATGAGGATAAGTAATATTTTTTATAATTATTGTTTTTAGTTACCAAATATAGCATTGGTAATAGAGCTTGAGCTTTTGCTTTAGAAACTATTGAATCATCATCAAATTTAGTAGTTTCATTATTCAAATATGCTTTTACTAATTTTATAATATCATCCATAATTACTCCTCTAAAGAAACAATTCTTTTATTATCTATAGTTTTATTTCTATGAGTAACATAAATTATTGTCTTATTTAAATTTTTTAGATTATTAATAATTATATCCTCATTATTAGAATCTAGAGCACTACTAAATTCATCTAGTAATAATATTTTTGAATCCTTTAATAGGGCTATAGCTATTAATATTCTTTGAATTTGCCCTAAAGATAGTCCACTTCCTCTTTCTTTAAGTTCTGTTTCTAATCCATTAGGTAATGCCATAATTTCATCATAAATATTGGCAAGCTTTAAAGCTTTAATAGCTTCATCTTTTGATTTTCCAGTAAGAATATAAATGTTATCTAAAATAGTACCACTAAATATGATATTTTCTTGGGGAACATATCCAAATATAGATCTTGTTTTTGAATCAAGTTTAATTTTTTCATTATTAGATACTAAATATATACTACCACTATTAGGCTCAATAAAACCTAATAATAGCATCAGTATTGTAGTTTTTCCTCTTCCTGAGGGACCAGACAATAATACAATGTCGTTCTTTTTTATTTCCATTGAAAAATTATCTAATATTTTATTTTCATTATCATATGAAAAAGAAACATTATCAAAGATAATTGATTCAAAATCATCTATTTTCAATGTTTTTTCATTTTCATTCATAGCTAATGCTTCATTTAATCTAGTTAATGAGGTTTTAGATAAATTATAACTATTTATTAATGAAGAAAAAGATAAAAAAGGATTCTGAATATTTGATAATAATTGAATTAAGGCTAAAACATTACCATAGGTAAGACCTACAGTAATAGATAGAGCTCCATAACAAATTGTAAATAGATATAAAATTGTAGTAAAGGCATATAAGCCACTATTAGCGCCATATATTAAATAATTTCTTTTTCTTTTAGAATCTATTAAATCATCATTTAGTTTTAGAAAATGTTCATTAACATATTCTTTTGAATCATAAGCCTGTATAAGCTTAAGCTGAAGATTAGTTTCAATAATAAAGCCACTAACCTTACCATCCTTATCTAATACCTTTCTATGAAGCTTACGAGATTTTGAAGAATATATTTTTGCAAAAATAAAGCCTATTACTCCGAATATTAATATTAATATTAAATATTTATAATCTATAAATGCTACAATTATTATTGCAAAAAGCATTCTAGATAGTTCTCTTATAAATTGAGGTATTGTTGTAAGTTGATTTTTTATAACATTAAAGATATCCTGATTAAATAATAATTCTATTTTACCAGTACTATAATTTCTAATTTCATTATATTTTTTATTTATTAAATTTATATATAAATATTCTTTATATTCTTTTTCTAATTTTAATGAAAAGCTAGAATATAAGAAATTATATAAAGTTTTCATTATTACTAATCCTATTCCCGGTATTAACAATAATAATGTTTCTAATACTAAATTTATGTTTTCTCCTTTTGTATATAATATAGCTTTATCTACTAGGTTAGAGCATAAAACTGGTATTAATAGTAAAAATGCTGCCTCAAATATTAAGATTAAACTCAAAATAATAGTATATCTTTTTTTCTTTATCATTTTAGTTTACTAAATAGAAATCTAAATAACTTAAATTTGACAATAAATTTATAAAATTTATAACGTTTTGTATTTAGATTATTTATTTTTTCTTCTCCTTTTTTTGTATATGAAATAACAGCACCTACGATATTTTCAAGCTTAACAGCTTTTTCAATTTTAGTTTGATGATCTCCAACTATATCGAACATAGCTTCATATTTGTTTATAATTCTATGTAAAACAAAAACATCTTCGCTTCTTTTAAATAATACAATATCTCCAATAGAATAATCTTCTTTAGGAACTATTGTTACTGTATCATTAGTATGAAGTAAAGGAATCATACTTGTACCCTTAACCGGAAATGTAAAGCTTTTACCTTCTTCAAATGCTTCAAGCATTAAAGGATAAATAGTTTTAACCTTAATCATGATATATTCCAAGTTTCTTTAATTTTTCAATGAATTCTAATACATCATTTTTTAATAATTCTTCTTCAATATCATACTCATTCTTCATTTTGAATATTATTGTTGTCACATCATCATTATTTTCTAAGCATTTAAAAATAAATGCACCTGTCTCATTAATGTTTAATATTTTTGAAATATTAACATTTGAACTAGATAGAGGAATAATCATATACTCACCTGCTAGTTCCTTTAGCATAAAATTATTATTTATAGGCATAATGTTCTCTCCAATTCCTTACATATAGTCTCAAAAGCTTCATACTCCATATTGCATCCATATAAATAGATAGGGAGTTCTAAAAGCTTATCTATTATTTTATTCCAGGTTTCTTTGTTATTAATTGTTGGTAGTTGTACTTGACCAATTATTCTTTTCATAGCTTCTACCTTAGATATTTTATTAACAATATTTGTTGGTGATTGATATAAAAATACAATACAATCTAAGGTCGAGGTGATATTGTTATCTAACATATGCTTGCCACTCCAACAGGATGGATATAAAACAAGCTTATCATTTTCTATTGCGATAATATTCTTATCATCATTGATTACTAGGGCATCACTATATTTTTGCCATAATCGTGAGTGGGTAGATTTTCCTGTGCCACTTTTAGCAGTAAATATAATACCTTTATTTTTATATTTCAATGAGGATCCATGCATTATTATAGCATTATGCTTGTTGATTATATAGGCAATAGCATATTGAGATAATAAATATTCTAACTGAAAGCTTGGATTTTTCATAAATAATGATATTTCATTATTTATATAAATAATCGCTCCTAATATAGTATCATTATCCTTTTGAATTTGAATTATATGATCATCAAATTGATATAAATCATAGAATTTAGTAATAGCATCAGGTGATTTTCTTGGCATTACAAAATCCATATTAGGATAAGATTTTATTATATATTGATTATCATCTTTAGTTATATATTTATTTAATGATATAAAATCATTTAAAAAAAGAAAATCTAGCTTTATAACTATATTATATATTTTTATATTAACCATAACAAAAACCTCGAATACATTATATCATAATATACTTTACTTTACTATAAAAAAAACTGATAGCAAGCTACCAGTTTTCTAAAATTAATAATAATAGTATTTTAGATTAGAATTTTTTTCACCCTTAGTAATATTAACTCCAATAACATTTTTATCTTTTAATGAATTGATTCCATCTCTTGCAACATTCTTATGAACATAATTCATTGAAACATTATAAATTATTCCATCTGCAAGATTAGCTATTATGCTTGAATCAGAACAAGAATAGGTTGGTGGGGTATCAATAATTACATAATCATATTTTTCCTTTAATTCATTAATTAAATCCTTCAATTTAATAGATTCTAATAAGGAATTAGGATTATTTACACTCTTTCCAGCTGTTATTACATCTATACCACTATCAGTATGGTGAATTAAGTTTTCTTTTTCAAGATCACCTGTTAAATAATCAACTATTCCATTTTCTCTTTCTAATTTAAAATATTTATGAACAGTTGGTTTATGTAAATCAAGATCAATAATAATAACCTTTTTTGAATTTAGAATCATACATTGAGAAAGATTTACTGTTGTTGTAGTTTTTAGTTCATCTTTTATAGATGAAGTAATCATAATAGCCTTTGATGGCATATCAACATTATAATATTTAATATTATTTAATAATCTATTATAAGATTCTAATTCATGAATACCTAATTCTTCTAAATTTGAATTATCTTCATTATTCTTAATCTTTTTATCAACAAAATAACCAATAACATGGTTATTTAAAATTTGTTCTACTTCTTCTTTAGTTTTGAATTTATTAGACATAAACTCCTTAATAAATACAACGCATACTGCTAATACAAAGCCAATTAAGACTGATACTATTAAATATAGTGTCTTATTTGGAGAAGTATATCTACCAGCTAATGCCTCTCCTGATTGAGAAATACAGTTTACTGCGAAAAATAATACTCCACCCTCACGAGCCTCAGCTATTACTTGTGCTGCAACATCATTAGCTAGCTTTTGAGATAGCAAAGGATCATCACAGGTTATACTTATTCTAATAAGTGATGAATTTGTAGCATTTGAAACTGATACCATTCCTGTCAATCTATTTAAAGAAATATCATTTTTTTCAGCAACTGGCTTTAAAATTGTATTTTCTGTGATAGCATCTAATACTGTATCAACATATCTTAATGAGCTTACAATATCATACTGACTATTTGAAGAGCCAACAGGCACCTGTACTATGATGCTAGCTGTAGATGAATATTTAGGAGTTGTTAAAGCAAATGTATAAACTGCTCCAATGATTGTAGTCACTAAAACAATTATTGAGATAATTAATTTATTTTTAAATAATACTCTTCCAATATCCTTTAAAGTAATCGAATTGTTTTCTTCCATAAATCCTCCTAGCTCAAATTATTTTAAGCTTAATAATTCTAATTCTACATCAATTCCATTTTCAGTAGTCATTATAAACTTTTCTCCTACCCTGTGGCTTAATACTGCCTTTGCAAGAGGTGAATCAGTAGAAATTTTTCCTAAAAATGGGTCTGATTCACTACCACAAATTTGGAAATCTTTAACAAGATTTTGTTTTATATATTTAACTGTTACATAAGTAATTTCAACAATACGTGCATTCTTTAATAATTCTTCTATTTCAAGAATACGAGCTTCATTTGAAGACTGTTCTTCTCTAGCTGCTGCATAATCTGCATTTTCAGATAAGTCTCCTTGTTCACGAGCTTCTTTTATTGCATCTTTTATACGAGTACGATCTTGATTTTTTCTTCTATCAAGTTCTTCTTCTAATTCTCTTTTACCATTTATAGTTAATTCAACAGACTTTGTATTTACCATATAATCGTTCCTCCATAAGTGTTCTTTTAACATTATACAAGTTTTCATGTCAAAAATCAAGTAGAGATTTTTTAGCTAATATCTATCATTATACTTAATCTTTCTTAATTCATGCTGTATTTTCTTACAATTAGGAAATTTAGATTCTAAAAGATTATAAAAATCATCTTGATGATTAGAATAATAAAAATGAGTAAGCTCATGATAGATAACATAATATATAAATATGGGATCATATTTAGCTAATTTTAAAGAAAATATTAGTTTTTTTCTTTTAGGGATACATTCTCCATAAAAGGTTTTTACATTTTTATATTCTATACAAATTGGAAAATTTATATTCATATCATTTTTTATTTTTTCAATATTATTTTCTACAATTTTTTCTAATTCCATTCTATATAATAACATCACTACCTGTGAAATAGTCATATCATTTGTAGAAGGTGAATAGATTATAATTGAATCTGCTAAAATTGTATATTTAGGCGTAGGTGATTCTAAAATAACTAATTCATATTTTTTTCCAAACAAATGGATACTATAATCATTTTCATGGTTGATTGGGGTGCTTATATGATTTAATATAAATCTTCTATGTTTTTCAATAGTGCTTATTATATAATCCTTAGCTAAAGGACTCGGCGAATTAAAGGTAACTGTATTGGGAGGAGATACCTTTATTCTAATGTTTTTTAAGCGTCTATTGACTTTTACTAAAATATTTATTTCAATATTATCAATAATATAAACCATTACTATCTCCTTCCTGAAAGGAATTATAAATGAACTATATAAACACAACTACAGATTCCTTTATGGAATCATTAAAAAATGCTTATGGTTCAAAGAAAAACTTTGAGCATGAGTTAATTCATAAGGCATATGAAAATGGAAATAAGGGGAATCTATATTTTTCTATGAATAGATATTATAATTTTTCATTAAAGAAAAATATTAATAATAATGACTATACCCTATTAACCTGTAATCTTGATTATTGTGATATCTATAATTTTATAGAAGATATCGATTATAAAAAACTATCCATAGCTTATCATGAAATAAAAAAATTAATTGAGTCTAAGTAAATCATATGGATGTAGTTCTATTTCTGATTTGAAATGAATCTCTTGTAAAGGATGACGAGCTGCATCTAAAATATTTCCATCCTTATCATAAATTTCTTTTATTTCTATATTGAAGGTATTTGTTGGTGTAAATACCTCAATTATTGAAAATGGAGTGAAATAATTTCTTTGTTCTACTATTGCCATTTTAGTATTATTATCATAGGAGCGAACAATTCCTATAAATTCTTTAGTTGGAACAGTTAAATTTAAATCATAAAGCTCTTCATCAAT
Source organism: uncultured Anaeroplasma sp. (assembly GCA_945919465.1). Lineage (GTDB taxonomy): Bacteria > Bacillota_I > Bacilli_A > Acholeplasmatales > Anaeroplasmataceae > Anaeroplasma. The sequence continues at coordinate 17,089 of CAMEJG010000011.1, forward strand.
AGTAGGCTTGTGGAATAAAAATCCTGTTGAGGTAAGACGATTTTCAGCCTTTAAAATAGCATTTTTATAAATTTCAAAATCTTTAACCTCATGAGTTTGTTCATATTCATCAATAATTCTTCTATAGGCATTTACTACTGTTGCGATATAATGTAGGGATTTCATTCTTCCTTCTATTTTAAAGGAATCAACGCCAATATCCATCAATCTTGGAATTGCCTCAATTGCGCATAAATCCTTACTAGACATTGCAAAATAGTCACCTATCGGATTATAGACCCTATTATCTCTAATTAAGTCATAGGTCCATCTACAGCTATGAGCACAGCCACCTCTGTTGGAATCACGATTAGTCATATTATTTGATAGCATACATCTACCTGAATATGAAACACACATTCCACCATGAATGAAGCATTCAATTTCAATATTGGATGCTTTTTTTACTTTTTCTATTTCATCTAAAGATAACTCTCTAGCAAGAACAGCTCTTTTAGCACCAATTGATTCATAGAATTTAACGGCTTGAGCATTCGCAGTTGATGCTTGAGTTGAAACATGAGCTTCCATGCTAGTATGAAGAATAACCATTTTAAGTATATAAAGACTTGAGGCTATAACTGCATCTACTCCACAATTATCTAATGCCTTTAAATATTCAATAACGCCATCAGTATCCTTTTCATGCATTACAATATTACAGGTTACGTGAATTTTAGCATTATGCTTATGAGCAAAAAGGCAAGCCTCTCTTATATCCTCTAATGTAAAATTAGAAGCACGAGAACGAAGTGAAAACTGAAGTCCACCAATAAATACTGCATTAGCACCATATAAAATAGCTACCTTAAGCTTTTCTAAATCTCCTGCAGGAGCTAATAATTCAAATCTACTCATAGCTTAAGCTCCTCCTTTTGATATACACTATCCTTTAGGCTAAAGCCATCCTTAATAGTAATTCCTAATGAATTAATAATATTCATTGCTTTATCTAAATCATTATCAGATTTAAAATCTTTAATTGCTTTTAAAATTAAAACCATTGTTTTTTTATCAATATATAGAGTTTCAATATATTCATATTTAAGGTTTAATTGGCTTAAATATTTTAAGTAACATATTTGATAGGAACGATAGATTTGAGTACCATATTCATTTTCTAGTACTGGAAATAAATCATTTCTTGTTACTTCCCTTAAATATAAAGAATCATGAGGATATTTAGTATTATTTTTATTTTCATATAAAGAAATTAATTTTCTATTTGAATAAAACATCAAATGAGTACCAAAGATTTGATAGAATAAAGAACCATTAAAATCCTTTGTTGCATGTATAAAATCCAAAATAGTAATTTCAAGAGACATTCCTATTGCGTTAGGATTAAAGGAATCATTATAAAGTCTTAAATCTAAGCCATTAGTAATCATTGTTTCAGGATTATAAATAAATAAATTTGAAATATTATTTTCCTTAGCGTATTCTAAAATACCTAAATCAGAAACATAAAATAATACATTTTGATTCTGATATTTTTTTATAAATTCAATTACATTATCCATATCTTGTGGATGCATGATACGATTAATTCCTAAAATAGGTAAAATATTTTTATTTTTACAAAATGTAATAGCCCAATCTAGGTCAAGATCTTGATATGTAATTGCATAATTTGTCATTAGTATTGCTGAGGAAATATAATCAGCATATAGTTCTAAAGCTTCATTATCATAGATGCTTGCAGTAAGCATAATTTCATCTCCTTAAAAAATCCATGGAAACCATGGATTTAAAACTAATATCTAAAGCCGCCCTTACCTTTGCCCTTACCTTTTTTTGCCTTAGGCATACCAGAAATTCCAGAATAATTTCCATTTTTCATTTGGGATTGCATTCTCTTCATTTGAGTTTCATCCATTCCCTTCATTTTTTTCATTGATTCTTTCATACTAGATAAGGTTTGACGTAATTTATTAACCTCCTGAATAGAACGACCACTACCCTTCGCGATACGATCACGACGCTTGAAGTCTCTATCAATTAATTCAGGATGTAATCTTTCTTTTTCAGTCATTGAATAAATGATTGCTTCTATTTTATCAAAGGCTCTATCATCAACATTATTTAATGCATCCTTCATTTGTCCTAAACCTGGAATAAAACCTAATATTTTGGATAATGAGCCCATTCTTTTTATCATTTTAAATTGTTTAAGTAGATCATTATAATTATAGGATTCACTCATCATTCTTTCAGACATTGATTTCATTTCTTCTTCATCAATGTTTTCTGTTACTGTATCAATTAAGGTTAAAACATCACCCATACCAAGGATTCTATCTGCAAGTCTATCAGGATAAAAGATTTCCATCGCATCAAGTTTTTCACCTGTAGACATTATTTTAATAGGAATACCTGTCATTTCCTTAATAGATAGTGCTGCACCACCACGAGTATCACCATCAAGCTTAGTTAAAATAATACCAGTAATATCTAAATCCTTATGGAAGGCTAATGCTACATTTACTGCATCCTGACCTGCCATTGCATCTACTGTTAATAATATTTCATCAGGGTGAGCAATATCCTTAACATTTTGTAGCTCCTTCATTAGCTCTTCATTAATTTGAAGACGACCTGCAGTATCAATAAATACTAAATCACAGCCCTCTTCTTTAGCATATTTTAGACCTTCTGTAACAATTTTTTCAGCACTTACCTTTGTACCCATTTCAAAAACAGGTACATTTATTGATTTTCCTAAGGTTACTAATTGATCTACTGCGGCAGGACGATAAATATCTGCTGCAATTAATAAAGGCTTCTTTTTAAGCTTTTTGCGATAAAATAATGCCATCTTACCAACTGCAGTTGTTTTACCTGCACCTTGAAGACCCACAGCCATTACAACTGTCATACCACTATTTTTAATATTGAGTTCAACAGCCTCGCTTCCTAAGGTTTTTCTTAATTCCTCACGAACAATTTTTACAACCTGTTGGCCTGGATTTAAACCCTTAAGGATATTTTCTCCTAATGCTTGTTCTTTAATGTTAGCTAAAAATTTCTTTACTACCTTATAATTAACATCGGCCTCAAGTAAAGAAAGTCTAACCTCTCTAAGCATTTCATCTATATCATTTTCATTTAATTTGCCCTTACCTGTAAGACGACGCAATCCCATTTGAAGGCGAGAGCTTAAGCTATCAAATGCCATAATTTTACTCCTTTAAAATAGATAATATTTCCTCTTTTATCTTTTCATTAATATCTAATGAAGCAATTCGATTTAATCTTTTATAGATATTAAGTTTATTTTCATAATCATATAAGGATTGTTCAACTCTTTTTAATTGATCATAAACACCATTTCTAGAAATAGAATAATTCTCTGCTATTTCTGATAATGATAAATCCATAAAATAATAATCCTCAAAATATTGTTTTTGCTTTTCCGTTAATAGGCTTCCATATATATCATATAATTCTATAATATATTCTCTACTATCATTTTGCATATTATTCCTCAAAGAAATCAGCAAATAATCCATATAGGTATTGTTCAATATCAAATACCTCTAAATCATCTACTGCCTCTCCTAAACCAATATATTTAATAGGTATACCTAATTCATGTCTAATAGCTAAAACTATACCACCCTTTGAAGTACCATCAAGCTTTGTCAAAATAATACCTGTTACATCTGTTGCTTCCTTAAAGGCCTTTGCCTGTGACATTCCATTTTGACCTGTAGTTGCATCAACAACTAATAATGTCTCATGTGGTGCATCTGGTATCTCATGAGAAATTACTCTTCTCATTTTTGAAAGCTCATTCATTAAATTTACTTTATTTTGTAAACGACCTGCTGTATCACATAATAGGATATCATATTTTTCATTTTTAGCCTTTTTAACTGCATCAAACATTACAGAGGATGGGTCACTTCCTGCTTCCTTTGTTACAATATCGACACCTACTCTTTTAGCCCAAACTGCTAATTGCTCAATCGCACCAGCTCTAAAGGTATCTCCTGCTGCAAGTAAAACTTTTTTACCCTCTTTTTTATATTGATGAGCTATTTTAGCTATACTTGTTGTTTTTCCAACACCGTTAACTCCAACGAATAAAATGACTGATAAGCCATTTTTATTAAGCTTAAGATTTGCATTAACAATTTCACCATTAAGATAAATTTCAAACATTTTATCCATTATGATTTCTTGTAATTCAGTAGGATCAGTAATTTTTTTAGTATCAACCTCTTTTCTAAGGTCATCTATAAAATCAACTACTGTATCAACACCGATATCAGCCATAATAAATACTTCCTCTAAAGAATCAAATAAATCATCATCTATTTGATTACTTTTAGATAATATTTCCTTTAATGAGGATAAAGCTCCCTCTCTTGTCTTATGCAAGCCAAGCTTATATTTCTTATTTTTTTTATCTTTTCTTTTAAATAAATCAAAAAATCCCATTAGTACCACTCCGTTTATAAAAGATTATATCATTAAATATCCTAAAATACAAATAAAGGGACCTAGTTTTTTTACTAAGTCCATATTTTTTATTTTATTAATTTATTATATTCATCACTAGAAACTATATTTTTACATTTTGGATAATTACTACAGCCATAGAAAATATTACCCATATTCTTTCCTCTTGTGGCCTTTCTTTCTACTAAATGCCCTACACCACATTTAGGGCAGGTAATAAAGCTATCATTTAAATCATTATTCTTATTCTCACAATGACTAGCACAATAAACATTTCCATCCTTATCCTTAAGCATTAAATCATGACAATTTGGGCAGTATTCACCAGTAGGTTCATTTTCATATAGATTTTTGCATTTAGGATAATTACTGCAGGCATAGAAGGTGTTTCCTTTATTTTTTCCTCTTATTGCCTTTTTTTCAATAATATTACCTTTTCCACATTTAGGGCATTTAAGCTCAATAAAATGTTTCTCGTCACAATGATTACTGCAATATTTGACACCATCTTCATTAATTAGCATAATACTATTACATTTAGGGCAATATTCATCTATTGGCTTATCATTGTAAATATTTTTACATTTAGGATAATTGCTGCAGCTATAAAATAATTTACCCTTATTCATACCACGAACAGCTACTCTACCTAATAAATTACCTTTATGACATGAAGGACAACAAATATTAGTATCGATTACATCCGTTTCTTCTTTTTTAATATATTTACATTCAGGATAATTACTACATGCGACAAACTCTCCATATTTTCCTAATCTAATAACTAGTGGAGAATTACAAATTGGGCAAATCTCATCTGTAGGAATTGGATATTTTGCTTCCATATTTTCTAAAGCATTATTAAATATAGGTAAAAATCCATTATAGAATTCATTTAATTCAGTTAATTTATCCTTATTACCAGTAGCTATTTTATCTAAATCTGCTTCCATATTGGCTGTATATTCAACATTAATAATTGAATTGAAATATACCTTAAGCTTTTCAGTAGTAAGGATTCCTTGTTCTGTAGGAATAATACTTTTCTTTTCTATTACAACATATTCTCTATCCTTTAAGGTTTGAATAGTTTGGGCATAGGTTGATGGTCTACCGATACCTAAATCCTCCATATCTTTAATTAAAGTAGCTTCAGTATATCTTTTTTTAGGCTCTGTCATTTTATCTAATATATTTATCTCTAGAGGATTAAATGAATCTCCTAATTTAAAATCAGGAAGTAAACTATTCATATCCTCTTCTGATTTTCCATAAACCTTTAAATAACCATCAAATACAAGATTCTGACCAGTTGTTTGCCATAAGGAATCAGTATTTTTGAAAATAACCTTTGTAGTATTAAATATAGCAGAACTCATTAAAGATGCTAAACATCTATTATAGATTAATTCATAAAGCTTATATTCATCATTAGTTAAATATTTCATTAATGAAGAAGGTGTTCTTAATATTGAGGTAGGTCTAATTGCCTCATGAGCATCCTGAGCATTCTTTTGAATTTTTGTTTTTACAGAACCAACATATTTAGAACCATATTGTTCTAAAATATACTTATCACAAGTTTTAACAAATGAATCAGCAAGTCTTGTTGAGTCAGTACGCATATAGGTAATTAAACCTATAGTTTCACTACCAATATTTTTACCCTCATATAGAGTCTGAGCTATTTTCATTGTCTTAACAGGGGTAAAGCCTAGCTTATTTGAAGCATCTTGTTGCATAGTTGAGGTAGTATATGCAGGACTTGAATTTCTTTTAACCTGTTTAGATTGAATATCTGATACAGTAAATGATAATAATCTATCCTTTAGATTTTCTAATATCTTTCTATCCTTAATTCTATTTTTATTATTAATTTCAACATCGTTAATACTAAACAGTTTTAGCTTATAGCTAGGGAATACTGCCTCCATCTCATAATAATTTTCTGGAATAAAGGCTTTTATTTCTTCTTCTAAATTCACTATTAATAATAAGGCAACAGATTGAACTCTACCAGCACTTTTAGAACCAATTTTTCTTTGAAGAAGCTTAGATATTTTAAAGCCAAGAATTCTATCAATCATTCTTCGACATTCTTGACTATCTACCATTTTTAAATCAATTGGAGTAGGATTTTTTAAAGCTTCATTAACTGATTCTTTTGTAATTTCATGGAATTGGATACGATTATTACTATTAAGATCTAAATTTAAGGCATTTGCTAGATGATATGCAATTGCCTCACCTTCACGGTCAGGGTCGGTTGCAAGTAATACTTCTTTTCCTTTACATTCCTTTTTTAAAGTATTAACTAAGGTTTCCTTTTCCTTCATAATCTTATAGGTTGGAGTAAAATTATTTGGTATATCAATTCCTAATCCATCTTTTCCTGAGGTAGCTAAATCACAAATATGACCTTTACTTGATAATACCTTATAGCCACTACCTAAATATCCAGCTATTGTTTTTGATTTACTTGGTGACTCAACAATAATAATCTTTTCCATAAAATCAGCTCCTTATTCCCTTTGCAATTTAAAATATTAAGACAAATAAAAATAAATGTCAAGTGAAAATTTTCATAATTATATCTACTATTTTTTCCATTTTTCTTCTTATTATTATAATAATAAGGATATTATGTTAAATCTTATTTATTTTTATCAAAATTAAATAAAAACAATGGAGAAATTAATCATATTATGATTTTCTCCATTATTGTTATTCTTCTTTATTTTCTATATCTAAATCTAAAGACAACTGTTTTGAAAAATATTTAGATACTGGATAGAAGGTTTTTCTATGAATTTTACATGGCCCATATTTTTCTAGTGCCTCCATATGAAGACGAGTTCCATATCCTTTATGATTTTTAAAACCATAATTAGGATATTTAATATCCATCTTATCCATATAATGATCTCTTGTAACCTTAGCTAGAATTGATGCGGCAGCAATACTTGCAGATAATGCATCACCATGGACAATAGAATCATGAGGAAGCTTAAGCTCAGAAAGTGGCATTGCGTCTATCAATGCATAATCAGCAGGGATTTTTAAGCCCTCTATTGCTTCAAGCATTCCCTTTTTTGTAGCTTGATATATATTTAATTCATCTATTTCATTTTCATAAATAAAAACAACATTATAGGCTATAGCACTTTTAATAATTTCTTTATATAAAGCCTCTCTTTTCTTTTCACTAAGCTTTTTGGAATCATTTAAACCCTCAATACGAATAAATTCAGGTAAAATACATGCAGCAACACAAACAGGTCCTGCTAGAGGTCCTCTTCCTGCTTCATCAACACCACAAATACTATGAAAACCTAAATCATAAAGGTTTTCTTCATATTTATATAAATTAACTTCATTATTCTGGCTTTTCATAGCTCATCCTACCAATCTTATTTCCTCTTAAATCATTTAACACTATATTATAGGCTCTATCATAATCAATTATGCCGCCCTTAAGTAGGCACCCTCTTCTTCTGGCAATAGCCTCTAAATTAGTATAAGGATCTTTATCAATTTCATCTAAATTATATCTTGCCTTTAATAAATTAGGATAATTAATAATTATATATTCTAATGACTTAATACTAATATATTCTAAATCTAGTATTTCATCCTTTATAGAACCACACATTGCAAGCTTCAAGCCTACTGATTGATCCTCAAACTTAGGCCATAATATACCAGGGGTATCTAATAACAATAAATCAGGAGTAACCTTAATCCATGTTTGAGTTTTAGTTACACCAGGCTTATCACCAACATTAACTGCTTTTCTTTTAGCTAAGGTGTTAATTAAGGTTGATTTTCCAACATTAGGAATACCAATTATTAAGGCTTTAATAGTTTTATTTTTAATACCCTTTTCTTCTCTTTTTCTGAATAATTCCTCTAATACTTTATTAGCATAAGCTACAACCTTACTAACATTATAACCAGATATTGAATCAATATCTAAGGCTAAAATATTTTTTGTTTTATAATATTCAATCCAAGATTTTGTTATAGACTCATCTGCAATTGTAGCCTTACATAATAAAACTAATCTTGGTTTATTTTCCACTATTTCATCAACCATAGGATTAGTTGAAGAATAAGGAATTCTAGCATCCTTAAGCTCAATTACTAAATCAACAAGCTTAATAATTTCCTTGATTTCTCTTTTAGCCTTAGCCATATGTCCTGGAAACCAGTTGATATTAGCTTTAGGATTTTCAACTTTTTTTTCATCCATAACAAAATCACTTCCTTTATAAATTAAACTCTACCAAATTTATTAAAAGGGAAAAATCTAAAATATACTACTCCATAGATATCCTCATAATTTACTATGCCAAAGCTACGAGAATCCTTAGAATTTTCTCTATTATCTCCCATTAAAATTAATTCATTATCTAATAGAGTATATTCATAATTTAATTCTTGATTAGATTGAAAGAAATTTGAATATTCTCTTAAAGAAATATACTGATTATCATCAGTATTGATTTCTTTTAATACTTCACCATTAATATATAATAAATTATTAGTAGCATCAAAGCTTATTGTATCTCCACCACTTGCGATTACTCTCTTAATGTAAAAGCTATTTTCATTACAATAGGGTCTTGCATCTAAAACAACAACATCACCATTTTCTATTTTAGTAAAGAAATTAAGTGATAATACATGTTCTCCTTCAGCAAACGTATTATCCATAGAATGACCATATATTCTACATGGAGAGGTTATAAATATCATGATAAAAATAAATACAGTTAAGCATTTAGAAATAAATAAAGGGATATCTACTATTTTATCTAGATTAATAGAATTTTTAAAATTATCCTTTTTATTATCAAAATAATATAATACAAGTTCTATTGTATTTATTGTTAAAACAATAGATAAGGCTATAATATAAATTAATATACCTGAAATAGATAAATCAAATAGAAAGCTTGCAAATATCCTAGAAAATAAAGCTACTCTTTTATTAAAAATTATAGAAAATATAATAAAAATAATACATACTATCTCTACTATAATTCTCGAATATAATAGCTTCCATTTCGAATGCTTTATATTTTCTTGATTCTCCATAAAAATCTACTCCTCTATTCCAAGAGCCTCTTGTAATTCTTCAACTGTTTCAACTAAAATGTCTCTTGATTTTGTACCATTTTTAGGTGATACAATACCCTTATCTTCTAATATAGTAACAATACGTGAAGCTCTATTAAAGCCTAAATTAAATTGATTTTGAATTGAATTTATTGAACAGGATTGAGTCTCTATACAATAAATACCAATTTCTAATAATAAATCAACTGGTTCTTGAGCATCCTTTTGACTAATATTACCAGTCTTCATTTTTTGGCGTAAATCATCATGACTAAAAATATAATCAGAACCATAATTATTTACAATATAATCACAGCATTTAATAATTTCATCATCATCAACGTAGGAACCCTGCGCACGTTCAGAAGCACCACCATTTTTAAATAGCATATCTCCTCTACCAAGTAAAGCCTCAGCACCAATTTCATCTAAAATAACAAGAGAATCCTGTTTTGAAGAAACTCTAAAGGCAAAACGACAAGGTATATTTGATTTAATAGTACCATTAACTACATCTACAGTTGGCTTTTGTGTTGCCAAAATAATATGCATACCACAAGCACGAGCCTTTTGAGCTAATCGAATGATATAATCATTAACATCATCGCCACATTGCATAACTAAATCATTAAATTCATCTACTACTATTATTATATAAGGTAATCTTTCTAAGGATGGGTTTTCCTTTTGTTTTTTCATATATTCTGTAATTTTACGACATCTATTTCTTTGGAAAACATCATATCTTCTATCCATTTCCTCACAAGCCCATTTTAAAGCCTCAGATGCTTCAAATACATTAGTTATAACTGGGGTACATAAATGAGGGATTCCCTCATAGAAAGAAAATTCTACCTTTTTAGGGTCAACTAAAATTAATCTTAATTCATTTGGTGAATTTTTAATAATTAAAGACATTAAAATAGTATTAATAGATACTGATTTACCTGATTGAGTTGCACCAGCAATTAAAGCATGAGGCATATCTGCAATGTTTTGATATAAAACAGAACCATCAATTCTTTTACCCATTGCTACATTTAATGGATTACCATCATGAATAAATTCCTCACTAATAGTATCTCCAAATGGAACCATTTCGGCTATTGGATTAGGTACTTCAACACCAACAGTAGGCTTTCCTGGAATAGGAGCCTGAACACGAATAGATTTTGCTTGTAAATTCATTTGAAGATTATCAAAAATTTGATTTATTTTCTTTACATTTACACCAGGTGATAAATAAATTTCATATTGAGTAAAGGTTGGACCCTTTGTATATTGAATAACCTCACCCTCAATGTCAAAATCACTTAATGTTCTATTAATTATATCCTTCTTTTCTTCTATCCAAGCTGGGATTTCATCATTAAAGGAACTAGACTTTTTGAAAATAGTCTCAAATGGAATTGAATAATTTTCATATCTATCTATCTTTACATTACTAGGTTCTTTTTCATCCTCATTTATACCAGGATTTACTGTAGCACCTAAGCCATTAGTAGCTTTGCTCTCATTATATTTTCTTCTTGCCTCTTCTATAGTCAAATTCTTATCTATCGCAGGATTAAAATAATCACTATTTGAAGATTCATCAAAATCAATATTTGGGGCTTTCATATTTGGAATATCAGAGAATGTAATAGTTTCTTCAATTACATCTTCTACTACAGCATCCTCACTAGTATCATTTTTATCAAGAAATGGTGGAATATTAACTTCACTCTTTGAAGAATAGCTATTATATTCATAATCAGTATCATCATCAATATTAAGCTTAAAGCTTGTTTCCTCATTGAAGATAATATCTTCTTTATTTTCATGAATAATTTCTTCAGTATTACTATCTGAAACATTATTAGTATTTACTGTATCAGTAACACTTAATTCATCTAATGACGAAATAAAGCAATTTATTGTTTCCTTAACAATAATGGGCTCTTGAATAATTTCATTAGGAGCTTGTCCTTTATCAGTACCATATATTTCATTAATCTTCTTATTATTTAAAATATTAAATTCATAATATTTAGTTCCATGAATTCTTTCAAGCTCTTCATCAGATATATGCTTATCTTCTTTTTTTCTAATAAAATCGTATCCATAATCAACATCAATGCTACCTTTATTATCAATATAGGATCTTTTATTAGTTACTTGAGTACCGTGAATAGGAGAACATACCTGGCTTGGTACAAATTTAGTTGAATATGAGGTCAATGCAAAGGATGAATATATTTGATATATTACAAATCTATCATCATCTTCAATTAATATATTTTTATTTTTCTTCTTTCTCATCATTTACCTCCATATTATTTTTCTTAAACGAATAGTTTATACTATATGCTGATTCATATACATAACTTTTCTTTACTTTATAATTTGTATAGCTTTTAAATCTATAGCTATTATCTAGATATATTTTTTCATTATTTGTTTTTTCATTAATCTCTGTTAGCTTTTCTTTAGCCTCATTCATATCATTATCCATAGAATCAATTAATCCATCAATCATTTGACTTAATTCATTATTACTACTAAAGGCTTTTTTACTATATATTTTATAGGTTTCCTCACCAGCTACTGCAATAATTATTAAGCAAAGCTTATCTATTATTAAATTAATAATTCTATCAATTACTTGAATTTTAAATATTTTATAAGGATTAATTATATTAAGGTAATCAATAACCTTTTTAAATTTAGAAGCCTTTATAGTTCCTTTAATTACATCATTATTCATTAATTCATTCGTTTTTTTAGTAAATGTCATTATTTCAGAAGCTTTTAGCTTTTTTAATAATCTAACACCCTTTCTATCTAAAAGTTCATCTACTCTTTTAGTGATATAATTAGTTAATAGCATTATCTCTTCAATAGAAAGCTCAAGTAATGGATATTTACTTTTTGGAGAATATACGTAGGATATTCCATAAATTAAATCTTTAACAAGTTCATAGCAATATTGAGGTCTTGATTTTTTTCCTCTTAATTCTTTATTTTTATATGCTTTTTGAGCTTCTTCAACCATAACCTTAACATCACTTAATTCTAAGGGATCATTAGCATTTTCAATAATAAATTTTTTACTACCTAATGATGAAATAACCATTATGGCATAAATTAATAATAATAGTATAAAGCCTACAATAATGCCAATAATAAAAGCAATCAAAGCGCTGAAGTTAAAATCAAAAATCCATATTTTAATTAAAAACACCTCAATCACTTCCTACACAATAATCTATTTTATATTATACAATAATTAAAATAAAATATAAAGAAGATAATAATTAAATTATTGTTCATTAATGTTGTAAATTTAATTAATAAAATTATTTATTTAATTTTTCAAATAATTAATAATAATACTTTTTTATGTATAAAAAATATGAGATAATAATATAGGTGATTTCTATGTATTATTGTTTTATGGATTTTGATGGCACTCTAACTATTAACAATAAAAATCTTAATAAAGAAGCTATAAATATTATTAATAAATATTTAATTAATAATGAATTATGTATAATAACGGAAGAAAACTATGATTTAATAAAGAAATATTTATTTACTAATAATATAAAATGTGATATCGCTTCAATTGGTTCTAACACTTTATTATTTCATAATCAATTAATTAAAGGAAATATTCCTTTAATTAAAATAAAGAAAATTTTTAATTTATGTAAAGATAATATTTACACTGCATATTTAGAATCAATTAATAAAACTCAAATAATAAATTATCAAGAAAGATTAGATTCTATTTATCCTAAAATAAATAGAGAAATAATTAATAATCCTAAAGAAAAAGCTAATAGTATTTTTTTAGCTATTAATAATTCTATAAAAAATCTATTAATAAATTTATTATTAGAATTAAAAATAGCATATAAAATATTAGGAGAAGATAAAAATAGAATTATATTGAGATTATCAAGTAATTTTAATGATAAGATTGATATATATTATTATTTAGAGGATTATCTTAAGGATAAAAAAATAATAGGTATATCAGATTCATATACCGATATACCTATATTAGATAAATGTGATATTAAGATTGCAATGAAAAATGGTGATGAAATAATTAAAAATAAATATGAAATAACTAAATATGATGTCAATAATAATGGAGCTTTAATTGCATTAAAGGATATCTGCAAGTTTTAAAAGGTATAGAGCGTTTTTAGATTCGCAAATACCTTTTTTTATTTTATAATCAAAGCTTATTTTATTATCAATATACTCTTCATTAAAATGATAATTATCAATATTATTAGCTTCTGTTAATTGATTATCGTGAGTTGATATAATAAATAATGACTTATATTCATTGAATATATCTATTATTTTGAATGCTGCAGTAAGTCTTTCCTCTTGATTAGTTCCTTTAAATATTTCATCTACTAATAATAATGTTTTTTCTTCTTTTATAGCTTGATTCATTTTCTTCATTCTTAATATTTCAGCATAGAAGGTTGATACTCCCTCTTCTAGCATATCATTACAGCGTAGTGAGGTCAAAACATTTAATTTGGGTCCCTTAAAAGATTCTGCAAATACTAAACCTCCAGCATTTTTTAAAATTTGATTGATTCCTAAGGTTCTCATAAATGTAGTTTTACCACTCATATTACTACCAGTTAATATGATTCCTTTATCCATTTTTAAAGAATTAGGAACACAGTTTTTTACAAGTGGATGATACATATTTAATACATCTATAATATCATTATCTTCTGGAATTGAATATATTTCATTATCAATACCTACTATAGCTAAAGATAAGGCACATTCTATAATTGAAGTATTTATGAAAATATAATTTAGATTATAATTCTTTTTCACTAAATTATTAAATATTAAAATTCCAAAAAAATCCACAATAAAGATATTTGATAATAATTTAAATATTATATTATCTCTCATTGCTAAAAAAGAAAATAAGTGAATGGCATTATTTAATGAACTAATTTCTGGTGCAATTTCATTTATTAAGGATATTAAATATTCATCCTTTAAATCTAATGATTTTATTATTTTATATAAATCCTTATAAGCTAATAATAAAGTATGATATTTAGAATTTGGGGCACTATAGACATTATTTTTCAAGCATATCAATGATAGTATTACATTTAATACTAAAAAAATAACAATATATGGAGCACTAAAACTAAGAGTAAATATACCAATTAAATAAAAGATTGTAATTATAAATGATAATATTGGTAATATGAATATAGGTTTAAAAATAATTTTAGAATTAAAAATTGATCTAATTTCATCTGGAGAAATACCATATGCCGACTCGTTAAATTCTAATAATGCAGCTTCAATATCTAATGATTTTTCTTCATTTGCTAAATAATATATGGATTTAGTAAAATCTATAGACATTATATCAGGATCAGTTAATTGTTTTTTCAATAATCTTCTTCCATAATAGGTTTTTGCAACATTTAGATATTGAAATAAAGAATTTTTACCAAATATATCTAAATCTGAAGATCTATAATCATCTTTATTTATAAATTCATTTCCTGTATCATGAAATAAATTTAGATTATGATTTCTTCTATTATAATGATTTTGATATATTTGTTTCTTTTTATTTAAAAGACTATATTTCTTATAATATTTATTAGTAAATAATATTAATATTATAAAAGTAGCTAATAAAATTATTGAAATAGTACCATATAGGTAATAATTACCAATAGAAAACAAACAAATTAATGATATTATTAAAGATATTGCTATTATAAATCTAATTATTGATATAATCATTGTTATTTTTTTATATTTAGATATTTCATTATCTAAATTATTTTCATTTTTAAAATTAATCACTTTATCATTCCTTTAAATAAATAAAGGGGATTAATTCCCCTTTATAATATTATAATCATTATTTTGTAACCTTAATTGGTTCTACATGCCAAATATCACGATTATATTCCATCATTGTTCTATCTGTAGTGAAGAAACCTGATTTTGCAATATTAATCATTGACATCTTAGCCCATTTTGCTTGATCCTTATATAATTCATTAATCTTTTCATGAGCCTTAATATATGAATCAAAGTCTTTTAATACGAAATAGTTGTCATTATATAATAGGTTATCTCTAATTTGAGCAAATTCATTTCTATCTACCTTATCAAAGAAACCATTTGTTAATTGATCAATAACTGTATGAATACGATAATCATTATTATAAATATTCATTGGGTCATAGCCACCATTTGCATATAAATCAGTAACCTCTTTAGCATTCATACCAAAGATTACAATATTATCCTCTCCAACTAAATCAGCTATTTCAACATTAGCACCATCCAAAGTACCTAATGTTACAGCACCATTCATCATAAACTTCATATTGCCAGTACCTGATGCTTCCTTTGAAGCAGTAGAAATTTGTTCAGATACATTTGCTGCTGGCATAATTGTTTCAGCATAAGTAACATTATAGTTAACAACAAATACTACCTTTAATAAAGAATTAGTTTCTTCATCATTATTTACCTTATCTGCAATTGTATTAATTAATTTAATAATCTTTTTAGCAAATGCATAGCCTGGGGCACTCTTAGCACCAAAGATAAAGCTATGAGGATAATAATTCGCTTTGAATTCTGGGTCTGTCTTTAATCTGTTATATACATACATTATATGTAAAGCATTCATTAATTGACGCTTATATTCATGTAATCTCTTTACTTGAATATCAAAAATTGAATTTGTATCTAATGATACTCCTTGAGATGTATAAATCTTATTTGCTAATTCTTGCTTACGAGCCTTCTTCATCTTAAGGAATGCTTTTTGTAAATCCTTATCATCAACATATTCTAATACCTTTTTAAGTTCATTTTCAGGATCCTTAACCCAATCAGGACAAATTCTATTTAGAATTTCTACTAATTCTGGATTTGAATGTAGACACCATCTACGATGGGTAATACCATTAGTCTTATTATTAAACTTACCTGGATAATAATCATTAAATACCTTCATTTCAATATTCTTTAAAATGTCAGTATGTAATGCTGCAACACCATTTACACTAAATGAACCATGAATAGCCATATTAGCCATATGTACAGTATTATTTTTAATGATTGCCATCTCGTATGCTTCTTTTGAATTAGAACCATATTTATTTTCTATTTCAATTAATAAACGGCGATTGATTTCCTCAGTAATTGTAAAGATTCTTGGTAATAATCTCTTAAATAAATGTACTGGCCACTTTTCTAGTGCTTCAGCAAGAATTGTATGGTTAGTGTATGCACAACAATTCTTTGTGATTCTCCATGCCTCATCCCAATCAATATGCTCTTCATCAACTAAAATTCTCATTAATTCAGGAACAATTAATGCAGGGTGAGTATCATTAATATGGAAAACTACTTTTTTATCTAAATTCTTAACTGTTTTAAAAACCTTCTTATGCTCTCTTACTGCATTAATAACACCAGCAGAAACAAAGAAATATTGTTGTTTTAGACGTAAAATCTTTCCTTCTTCTGTTTCATCATTAGGATATAGCATAGAAGAAATTTCTCTTAAATTTCTATGATATTGGAATGCATCATTTTCAGGATATATATTTGCTGGTTCAGCACTCCATAAACGAAGTGTATTTACGATATGATTATTATCACCAATAATAGGAATATCATAAGGAACAGCCTTAACATATTCTGCCTTTTTATGCTTAACGATTAATTTACCATTTTCGTTATTCATTTCAATATATCCATAAAATGGAATTTCAACAGCCTCTTCAGGCTTACGAATTTCCCATACGTTAACATCCTTTAACCAACGGTCAGGATGTTCAACCTGATAGCCATTTCTAATACCTTGTTCAAAAAATCCATAACGATAACGAATACAGTTTCCATGAACAGGTAAACCTAAAGAAGCTACAGAGTCCATAAAACAAGCAGCAAGTCTACCTAAACCACCATTTCCTAAACCAGCATCAGTTTCTTGATGTTCAACCTCATTTAAATCAATACCTAATTCATCAAATGCTTTTTTTACAATTGGATATACTCCAGCATTCATTAAATTATTAGTAATCATTCTTCCCATTAAAAATTCCATTGAGAAGTAATAAACCTTTCTAGCTTTTGCTTTAGCAGTAGCCTCTTGAGTTTTTAACCAATCCTTCGCAATATAGTATCTAACCATTTCACCTAATACTACATATTGTTGATATGGTGTTGAATTCTCAAATTCAACTGCATATTTATTTTCAACATTTGAAATAAATTCCTTTTTAAATGTTTCAACATCCTTAAACATTGGATAATTCATATAGTTCCCTCCACAAAATTTATCAGGTTGATTTTATCATAAAACACCTATTTTCCAAATAGTTTTTTTAGTTTTTATTCTGGTAAAACGCTTTTAGGTGCTGTTTTTTTAGTTCTTTTTTTCTTATTTTTTAAAATAACAATACTTAATGGAGGAATTATCATAGAAATAGAATTTTTATTTCTTCTATCTTGAATTGCCTCAACCTTAATAGGTTTAGGATTTATTCTATTAGTACCACCATAAATATCTCTATCTGAATTTATTAATTCAACATAGGTACTTCCCTCTTCTGCAGGAACTCCAATTCGATATGGCTCATGAGCATTAGGAGTACAATTCATAACAACTAAAACATTATTTCCATTTTTATCATATCTTACAAAGCTATATAATGATAAATCAGCATTATCAGCATCCATAAATTCGAAGCCTTTTCTATCATAATCTAATTCCCATAAGCAAGGCTCTTCTTTATATAATACAGTAAGCTCACGAACAAATCTTTGAGCAGCATCATGATCAGGATATTTCTTAATATTCCATGGTAATTGACTTTCAAAATGCCATTCATCATAGCTTCCTAGTTCATTACCCATAAATAATAGTTTTTTTCCTGGATGAGTCATCATATAACCTAATAAAGTCTTATATTGAGCAAATTGTCTCCATCTATCACCAGGCATTTTATTCAATAATGATCCCTTCATATGAACAACCTCATCATGTGAGAAGGTTAATAAGAATTGTTCATTATAATAATACATCATAGAGAAGGTCAACATATTATGATGATATTTACGGTAAATTGGATCCATCTTGAAATATTTTAAAGTATCATTCATCCAGCCCATATCCCATTTATAATTAAATCCTAAACCACCCATACCAGAAGGTAGTGTAACATGAGCAAATGAACTAGAATCCTCTGCAGCTAGAATTAATCTATCATCATATTTGAATAATATGCTAGAAAGCTTTCTCATAAAATCACAAGCTCCCTCATTAACTCCACGATTAATATTACCTAAATAATAAATCATATTGCTTACTGCATCTACTCTAAATCCATCAACATGGAAATATTTTAAATAAAACATAGCATTTGAATATAAGAAGCTTCTTGTAACACCCTTTCCTAAATCAAGGTTTACAGTTCCCCATTCCTTATTTTCTCTATCTTCTTCTTTACTATATTCATATAAAAAAGTACCATCAAAACGATATAATCCAAAAGCATCTTTGCATATATGACCTGGTACCCAGTCCATAATTACACCTATACCATGTTGGTGTAAATAATCCACAAAATACATAAAATCCTTTGGAGAACCATATCTTGGTGTTATTGAATAATAACCTGTTCCCTGATATCCCCATGAAGCATCTAATGGATGTTCATATACAGGCATAACCTCAACATGAGTATAACCATAATCCTTTAAATAATCTACAAGCATTGGTGCTAATTCATTAAAACTATAGAATTCCTTACCATCCGGTCTTTTCCAAGATCCCGCATGCATCTCATATATTAACATTGGCTTATCATAGGTTTTAGGATGCGTAAACATCCAATCAGCATCATTCCAATTATAACCCTCAATATCATATACCTTAGAATCCTGATTTGGTCTTATTTCAGAATAAAATGCATATGGATCAGCCTTAAATAATACTTCCCCTGATTTTGTAGTAATTACATACTTATATTTTTTCCATTCATAATCACCATCAAGTTTCAAGTACCAAATACCCTTAGGATCAATGCAATTTAAATAATCTTTATTACGTGTAAATCCATTCCACTCTCCAATTATTTCAATGCTTTTAGCATTAGGTGCATATAAAGCAAATTCACAGGCAATATTATTACCTTCCTCATCCTTTACTAAATGAGCACCAAAAAAGTCATATGCATTAACACAATCACCTTGGTCAAAAAAATAAAGAAAATTCTTATCAATCTTATCCTTAATTAACATAAAAACACCTCTTTAATATATAATCGAATCTATTTAGATTAATTATAATATATTTTTTAATATATAACAAGTTAATATACAAAAAGTAAGTTATTTAGTAATAAATAAAACACCTAAAGTTCCTTTACCACAATGACTTGTTACAACACTTCCAGCAACAGTAGTTAATACCTCTTTAAATTTAAAATGTTCTTTAACAATATCATTAATTGCTGAAACTATATCATCATCACAGCTAGAATGGGTAATAAAGACTCTTGTATCATCATATGAACTAAATTCACTAGCTAAATCTTTTACATAATTTTCAATACATTTTTTCAAATTACCACGATATTTCTTTTTTACTCCTAGGGTACCATTTTTCATCTCAATAGCTGGGTGTATTAATAATAGCTTTGTAGCTACTAAAGCTGCTGCACTACATCTGCCACCCTTATATAAATAATCTGTTGTATCAACAACAAATGAAGTTTGAACCTTGTCTAATAAAGAATTAATATTATTTATTATTTCTTCTAGATTCAGTCCCTCATTTAAATAATCACAAGCCTTTAATACTAATAAACCCTGTCCTGTAGAAAGATTCAATGAATCAATAACTCTAACCTTTCCATCAAACTCTAATGCTGCAAGTCTTGCATCATTATGAGTAGATGAGCATTTACTCGAAATATTAAAGTGAATAACTGAGTCATATTCTTCTAACAATTTTTTAAAAAAATCAGAATATTCGAATTGAGTACAAGCACTTGTTTTAGGTAAAGTATTTGTTTCCCTTACATAATTAAAAATATCATTTGGATTAATATCTACTCCATCTTTATATTCTTTATCGCCTAATAATACATGAAGTGGCATTACATGAATATGATATTTTTCTAATAATTCTTTTGATAAATCCAATGTAGAATCAGATGAAATTGCAATTTTATTCATAAAATAGCTCCTTTATTTTGTTAAATTAATTATATCACTTTTTTTTAATTTTTAAATGAGTTTATTTTATACTTTTAATATTAATGCTTTTTTGGTATAATAATTGTCAAATTGGAGGTATCATTATGCAATTGAAATATAATGAACAAATATTAAAGGTTACTGAATCTGAAATTAGAAAATTTAACGACTACGCAAAAGAAAATAACGCAGAATATTATCTTACATTAGGAGAGCCTGATTTTTATACTCCTGATCAAATTGTAAATAAAACTATAGAAGCTCTAAATAATCATAAAACTAAATATGGTCCTACTCCAGGTAATCTCTCATTAAGAAAAAAAATATGTGAATTTGAAAAAAAATTTAATAAATTAAACTATAATCCTAATGAGGTATTAATTACTCAAGGTTCTACTGAAGCAATAACCTCAGCATTATTTACAATATTAAATCCAAATGATGAAGTAATTATTCCTATTCCAGCATATCCAATGTATGCTGAAATAGTAAAATATCAAAAAGCAAATGTAATTAATATTGATACTTCAAATAATAATTTCCAAATTACAAAGGAAATGCTTGATAATGCAATTAATGAAAAAACAAAATGCATTATATTAACCTCTCCAAATAATCCTACTGGTTCTATTTTATCTGATGAGTCATTAGAAAATGTTTATAATGCAGTTAAGGATAAACCTATTTTTATTATTTGTGATGATGTTTATAATCAAATTGTTTATAAAGATAAAAAACCTGGTTTTGTTAAATATCAGGATTTAAAGGATAGAATAATTGTATGTCAATCATATTCAAAATCCTATGCTATGCCAGGGTGGAGATGTGGATATATGTTAGCATCAGAGGAATTTGTTTTTCATGCTAAAAAAATCCACCAATATATGATTGTAGCATTGAATACCTTCATTCAAGATGGTATGGAGGTCGCATTTGATATAGATAATCAATATATGATTGATTCATATAAAATGCGTAGAGATTATATTTATGATAGACTAGTAAAAATGGGACTAGATGTAGTTTTACCTGATGGAGCATTCTATATCTTCCCTTCTATTAAAAAGCTAAATATTTCATCTCTGGAATTTTGTAAAAGACTAGTAAGAGATTATAAGGTAGCTATTATTCCTGGATATTGTTTTAGCAATGATAATTTTATTAGAATTAGCTATTGTGTATCTATGGATATAATTAAAATAGCCTGTGATAGAATTGAAGAATTTGTTAATAAGCTAAGAAATGAAAATAATAAACAATTTTTATCATAAAGATAAAATGACATATATTACTAATGAAGTGGTAAAATTTAAATAAATAATGACTAAAGACTGAAATCATTATACCATTCTCAAAAGAGGGCAAAGCCCTCTTTTTTTCTCGATTTGAAGTAAAATAATTATGGTTATATTATGGCTTCTATAGTAACTATTTTTTCAACTTATACTAAAAAATAATATATTCATACTAGACATGAATATTATCCTAAATTTCATTATCTTGATTACGATAAACATCAATTTATACCAAATGATATATGAAAATAAAAATAAAAACAATAATTTATTCAATATTATTAATAATATACTCATCCTAGTCAAAAAATCCTTAAATCTAGGCTTTTACCTGTTATATATGTAACTTTAGAAGTAATATAAAATTTACTAAGAGAAAAAATGGTACTAGAAGTGACCAGTTAATTGATGTTTTCTATCAACTAAATGTTCTTTTTCTAATACCATTTTATTTTTTAAATTATTTTTATTTTAGTATTATCTTGGTATATCGTCTATAAATTTTTTTATAGACCCATCTAATAAATCAACCTTTCTAGCAAATAAATAGGTTTTTTCATTAATTGGGAAGGTTTTTCCTTCAAGCGCATAACAAGCACCAACGAAAAATGCTAGCATTTTATTTGCACCATAAACATCTAAGCTTTCAAAGTTAAGAATTAATGGATTTCCCTTCGAAAGCTCATCTACAAGCTTACGAGCTCTATCATCATCATCCTCTAATTGTTCCATTATGATTCTAGATGCTGCATCCTCGTTTTTATTTAATTCATTTTCTTTTTCATCATAACTATTTTTATTTTTTCTTCCAAACATATTAATCCTCTTTTTTCTTAGTGTAAGGAAGTACCTTAGCCTTAGTATCCTGACGAACCATAATTAATGTTGTATCAGCATAATCGTTTAAAATTTCCATTCTCTGAGGTGGACAGGCAATAATTACCTGTAGTGGCATTGAAGATATGAAGCTCATCATAGCTCTCATACGGTTTCCATCCATCTTATCAAATACCTCATCGAACATTACAAGACCAATTGGATCGCCTCCTGAAAATCCTGTTTTAGTATAAACTCTAACGAATGATGCAATTATAGCAACATAGAATGGTACCTGAGTTTCACCACCGGATTTTTCCTTAAATACCTTTGAATAGGTCATAGTATCACCATCTTTATTGATGATTCTAATATCATAATCCATATATGTACGATAATCAGTAAATTTATTCATAGCACCATTACTATTTAATTCATCCATTGATAATGATTCAAATAACTCTCTAATTTGCTCATCATATTTATTTTGGAAATCATATGTAAATAAACCCTGATTTAAATCTACAAGCTCTGATGTAACCATATCATAGAATTGGGCATATTCACTACTACGAGGGAATATGAATTCATATCTATCATTACCAAAGGTAATTGATGATAGAGTTTCATTGATTCTACCAATTTCTTGTTCAGCAGTAAGAATATTATTTCTTAGCTTAGCAATGAAGTCCTCCTTAAATACTACTTCGGCAGCTTCTCTAGCTTGACGAACCTTTTGTTCATAAGAAACTAATTCACTCTTCTCTAGTTTATTCAATTCAGTCAAGAATTTAGGCATTTCTGAAACACCAGTAGATAAAGTAGAATTATATTTATTTATGAAATAAAATTGTTTAGCAACTAAAGAATCATTTAATGTAGTATATGAGGCTTCTTCACTACGATGTTTAGCTTCATAATCTGATAATGCTTGATTGAATCCCTTAGTATTTATTATTGATTCGTATTCCTTTTTGGCATTCTCTTCAATAGTTACTGAATCTCCTGCAATAGCTTCTAATTTTTCAGTTAGATTCTTAAGTTCTAAGCTCTTTGTTTCCATTAAAGAAGTATATTGTTCAATTCTAGCATCTATTGCACCAACCTCTTTAGAATGATTCATCTTCTTTTCTTCTATATTCTTAATAGTAGCTTGTACCTTATTATAATCATCCTCAAGCTCTGATGGAGTTGCTGTCTTTTGACGTTCAAGTTGACGAGTTAGATCAGATAATGAAGCTTGTTCTTTTTGTAATAATAAAGCCTTATCTAAATCCTCAATTAATGGTCTAACCTGAATTCTTTGTAAAAGATCTAATTCTTCTTCAATAGAATTAATCTTACCATTTACATCTACATATTTAACTTTTGCCTCATCTGCTTTTTGTCTCCAAATTATTGTAGCCTTACCTGCTGCATTTTTACCCATAAATGGACGAGGTACATTTGGATTCATACTAGCTACAGTATAGCCACTATAGCGTAATAAATCAGCTGTAACAGCAGTTGAATATTTTTCAAGCTCTAGGGCATCATCACACATGATAACATTACCACAACGATAATTGATATAGCATCTAGCATCTTGGTTTTCACATTCAATAATAGAAGCTAGTGATCTTGGTTCATATTTTGTATATTTTCCAATTTGCTTTGTATTAATTAAACCAATACCATATAAAGTTCTATATCTATCTTTAATTCTTCTATAAATTTGTAATGCATTATCGTAATATCTTGGTTCTACAATTAATGAAAAACGACTATTACCTAAGAAAATTTCAATACAGTCAGACCATTTTTGATCTGTGATTTCACATAGTTCAGCTAAAATATGAACTGAAATATCATAATTATAAATTCTCTTTAAGGCTTCTCTTAGTTCCTCTCTCATTTGTAGTAATTCAGGATTAAAATTTATTTTATTTTGTTCTAATCCCTTTAGTGCTGAAGAAATATCATTAATTTCAACTAAGATTTCTTGTTTCTTAGATTCTAATGAACCTAATTGTTGATTTTTCTTATTGATTACTCCTTGTAATCTACTATCAAAATCCTTCAATCTAACCTTATTCTCTTCAACAGAATTTTTATTAATTATGCTTAAATTTATAGTGGATGCCTCATGATATATTTTATCATCAGATAATCTTCTTAATTCATTAATAATATCTTTAAAATTAGAATTTCTCTTTAAGAATGCTTGTTGATTACCCTCTAGAGTAGTAATATTTGCTTGAGTCTTTAGAATCTCACGATTAATATATTCACCAGTTTGGAAGGAATTATTATCCTTAAGTAAATTAAATAATTCACGAGAACGCTCTTGTAAAGCATCATTTTCTTGATTTAAATCAACTAATTCCTTTTCCTTAGCTACTTTCAAATCCTCTTCACGAGCTATTGAGCGTTTTAAATCAATAATCTGCTTGCGAACATTTTCAACCTCAAATAAATGCATTAAATATTCTAAATAGCTCTTATTCTCTTCTATTTTTACTATTTCTTGATAGATAATATCTATTTCCTTTAAATCAGAAATTTTAGCTTGAATCTGTTTAAGAGTAACCTCTAATTCCTTATATGCTCGAATAGAATCCTGAATAGCACTAACATCTATTTCCTTTTCTTCTAGAATGTTTTGATAAATAAAATCCTTAACATCAGCAATAGGCTTAAATGCTAGAGCCTTAGGTATTAATCTATAGAAATCCTCATTAATAGAACCAAAGGCATTTCTAAAACCACGCTTTGCTTCCTTTTTGGTTAAGAAATACTCAAAAAGAGGATTATGCTTTCTAAATTCAACAGTACCATAAATTGTTTTTTCAGGTGAAACAAACATATCTTCATCAATAGGAGCATTACTTCTATAAAAAATACTTTTAACTGGAGTCAAATCTCCAAAAGCATCTATTACGGTACCAACTGTAAAATCGGTATTAGTTTTCTCATCATGAAATTGAAGGGCAATATGTCCACTTACATCTCCATTACGAAGATATTCCTTATCATCCATACCTAGCTTACATTTTACATAACCACGTAAATCTCTTTTTCCTTTTTCGTTAGCGGCAAGGTTAAATACAGTATCTCCAGCAGTTAATACATAGGTAATGGCATCCATTATTGTTGATTTTCCTGAAGCATTAGGTCCTGTAAGTAGAGTATTTCCATTAATCTCAATTGTTTCATTGGAAAGGTAATGCCAATTGATTAAACGTATTTTAACTAATTTTTTCAATTTACTTTACCTCCTCAGCTGATAATTTAATAATTGTATTATATACTTCAGTAATATCTTCTGATTTTACTGCCATTAGTATTGTGGGTAAAATTACTATTTTTGTTGCACTAGAGGTTAAATCTCCAGTAGCCTCAATTAAATTATATCTTCTAAATAAACGTAAGGCTTGAACCAAATCAGTTTTATTTAGTTTTCTTTTGATTTCTAAATAATCATATTTAATATGAATATCAGATACTGAACATACGATATTTTCATTTAATGAGGTATCTTTCATTTTTTCATGATATAAAAGTCTTAAAATTAAAAGAATAATTGATTCATCTCTTTTAAGCTTTAAGGTATTACTGCTACTAGCTCCTGATAGCATTACACTACCTGTAGGCATATCTAGAGTAATCTCATAACCTAAAATTTGAAAAAATTCATCAAAAACCTCTTTATAGCTCATCAAGAAATAATAATTTTCCTTATTATCTCTTTTATCCTTTGAAAGAAAGGTTGTAGATAATAACTTATTTGCTGTATCTCTAAATTGCTGCTGTTGCGCAAGTGTCATTTTTTCTAACGCATCTAACATTTCTTTAACTCTCCTTATTTAACCAACTGTTTACGAATTATGAAATTCTTAATACTATATTTCTTTTGATGTAATATATCATCAAATATTTCAATTTTATAGCCCTTTTCAACTGAATAGATAACTGAATATATCAGCATCATAAACTCTGAATCAGTACAAGCCTCATTAACAATATTTGAAGCTTGTATTTCATTATTTATAAAATGAGCATCCATAAAACTTTGAATTTCCCTTTCATCATATGAGCTTTTGAAAATATCCATGAAACCTTCACCTAAATCGAAATCAGTCAATCCAACTGTATCTAATAGCTGATTGTAATTTCTCTTATAGCTTCCACGTGGTACATATAATGAATTTTCATTATCTAATACTTTAATTGATGGTAAATTGTATAATCCATCAACTAATCTCATAGCCTTATCAATTTTTCCCTTTTGATTTTCAGTTTTAATATGCTTCAAAATTGTATTAAGCTTACCGATAACATTATCATCCTCACTTAATAAGAATTTTATTTTACCAATAGTAGAATTGATATAATTTCTATTCTTATTATCAATTTCTGAAATAAAATCCTCTAAAGCATTAAATGCATCTATAACCTCATCAATATTTCTTATTGCTCTTTCAATTGCAATTTCTTTTGTTTTTGTTCTTGTAATATATAGATTAGCAATAGAGTCAACAATAATAGGATCATTTTGCATATCTGTCAGTTTTGTAATTATAGATAGTCGATATCTATCAATATTATCAGTTACCTTAAGCTTTACATAGCTCTTATCATAAACATCATTTTTATATGCAATTAGCTTATCCATCAAGTCCTTTATTTCAGTATTTTCAATAACTGATTGAATATAATCCTTCATTCTAACATCAAGTTTTCTAATAGCTCTAATTAAATGAATTGTATTAGTATATACTAAATCAAAAACTAATGAATAATCTAAAATATTTTCTTGATTTAATAGGGAATAAATTTGATAAATATAACCTTGATATTCAATTGGATTAAAATAATCTTCAGGAATTTCATCTTCATCCTCATAGAAATATGAAATATTAGGATATATTTTTAAGATTGCTTCACATATTGTAATTGCTGTATCAGAAAAATTCAAGATTTCCTCATAATCATTATTTACATCTACATAAATCCAACCACATTCTTCCATTCTTCTTAATATATAGTTCGCAAGTTCTCTTTTATTTTTAGGACTTGCTTCCTCATCATCTTCATTTTCAACATCATAAAAATAATCATTATGACTTTCTAAAAAGTATACCAAATCATCTACAATTATTTTTTTATCAATTCCAAGGATTGTACCTGTTTCATATACCTTGAATACTTGTAATATACTTGCAAGATAAATTCTTTTATTTTTTGATGACAATAATGAGAAAAAATTATCTGGAACCAAATCAAAAAAATCCATTTTTATAAGTCCCTCCCTCAAAAATAACAATTATACTTTAGTATACCAAAAAAAATGTTATTTTTCAATCAAATGACTGATAAAATAAAAAGAAAAAAGACATATTTTTTCATTAAAAATAATATGTCTTCAAATAATAATTAAACATTAAATTTGAATAGGAGAATGTCTCCATCCTTAACTGGATAATCTTTACCCTCTTGTCTTACAAGACCAGCTTCTTTTGCCTTAAGCATTGAGCCACTCTTAATTAAATCATCATAAGCAACTGTTTCTGCTCTAATAAAGCCTCTTTGAAAATCTGTATGAATTATACCTGCACATTCAGGGGCAAGCATTCCCTTTTTAAAGGTCCAAGCACGACATTCATCAGGGCCAGTTGTAAAGTAAGTTGCATAGCCTAAAAGATCATATGTTTCTTTTACTAATCTATTTAAGCCAGGTTCTTTTACTCCATAATCATCTAAAAACATTTGCTTTTCTTCATCATCTAGTGTAGCAAGCTCTGCTTCTATTTCAGCACTTATCGCAATACATTTACAGTTAGATTCTAAAGCATATTTTTTTAGCTTTAGATATACTGGATCTGAATCCGGATTAGAAATATATTCTTCACTAATATTTGCAACATACATAAATGGCTTTGAAGTTAAAAAACCATAGTTAGCCATATATTTTTTTTCAGTATCTGAATAATCTAAGGTTCTTAATGGCTTTTCATCTAATAAATGAGCCTCAAGCTTTTTAAGTAATGCATATTCTACTGGGGCATCATCAACCTTTGATTGAGCCTTTTTTTCAATTTTAGGGATTCTTTTTTGAACGGAATCTAAATCTGCAAGTATCAATTCTAAATTGATAATATCTGCATCCCTAATTGGATCTACTCCGCCCTCAACATGAGTGACATTAGAATCACTAAAGCATCTAACTACCTCTAAAATTGCATCACAATTTCTAATATTACCTAAGAATTGATTTCCTAAGCCTTCTCCTTTTGATGCTCCCTTTACTAATCCTGCAATATCTGTAAATTCACATACTGCTGGAGTAGTTTTTTTAGGATTATACATACCTGATAAAACCTTTAATCTTTCATCAGGTACCTCTACCATACCTACATTTGGCTCAATAGTAGCGAAAGGATAATTTGCTGCTAAAGCACCTGCTTTTGTTATTGCGTTAAATAAAGTAGATTTACCTACATTAGGTAGACCTACAATTCCTGCTGTTAATGCCATTTTACTTCTCCTTATTATCTTATATATAATTCATTATAAGCATCTATCGCCTGTTGAATTACAGCTTCTGCTTCCTTTGCATCACATATTTCTGTTACTAATGTTTCTTTATTTTCTAATTGTTTATATACTGTAAAGAAATGCTTAATTTCTTCAAATAAATGAATTGGTAAATCGGAAATATCATTATAGCAATTCATGGAAGGATCATTGATACAAACTGATATGATTTTTTCATCACATTCATTCTCATCAATCATTTTAACAACACCAATAGGACGACATCTTACTAATACTAACGGGTCAAAGGACTCATCACATAATACTAGTACATCTAGTGGGTCTTTATCCTGAGAATAGGTTCTTGGAATAAAACCATAATTTGCAGGATAATGAGTTGAGGTAAATAGGATTCTATCAAGAATAATTAATCCTGTTTCCTTATCTAATTCATATTTCTTTTTACTTCCCTTAGGAATTTCTATACACGCAATAAATTCATTCTTTTTAATTCTATCATTATCTATATCGTGCCATATATTCATCGTAAAACACCTCTATGCTATGATAACATAATCATAGGTATTTTTCAAGGTAAAAAAAACCTTATCATAATATTGCATTTCACAATAATAGCATAATAATCTTTTTATTTCTTACAAAAAGCGTATTGACAAAATTTAAACCAATACGCTCTTTAACTATCATAATAACTCTAAAATGATTCTATATTACAAATAAATTATTTATCTAATATATTCTTTACCTCATCAATTGATAAATTGACTGCTTTTGCTATCATGTCAAATGATAGTCCCATTTGATAAAGATTAAATATTA
>CAMEJG010000012.1 GCA_945919465.1 uncultured Anaeroplasma sp.
CCATTAAAAGTGCTAAAGAAGAAGGAATTGAGCAAGGACTTGAGCAAGGAATTGAGCAAGGAATTGAACGGGGTATTACTCAAAAACAAGAAGAGGTAATATTTAATCTTTATCAAATGGGACTATCATTTGACATGATAGCAAAAGCAGTTAATTTATCAATTGATGAGGTAAAAGAAATTTTAGAAGGAAAATAGATATTTTAGGAAAGCATTGATTTACTATTCAATGCTTTTTTTAACAATTAAAAAGACAGCAATTGCTGTCTTAATAAAATAAATGTTTCTAATAAATTTCTTCAACAAAATTAACATATTCTAATTTTTTGAAAAAATCAATAAATTCATTATGAGTATTCACTTTTTTTCTAATGATTTCAAATTGAATAGTGTATACACTTAATCCTGATGAACTATATGCCTCATTATGAGCAATAGATATAATTTTCAAATCCATTTGTCTGACATAATTTACAAAATCCTTTAAATTAGCTCTACAATTAAATTCAATATGCACACTAAAACTCTTTGAATGAGTTGTTAATCTTTTTTCAATATATGGTAGTAAAGATAATATTACAACTACAATAATAGTTGCTAAAATAGCTAATGTATAAAATCCTATACCAATCGCTAGTCCTAAGCATGCACAAGCCCATAAACCAGCTGCAGTAGTTAATCCTTTAATTTTATTTCTAGAGGTTATTAAAATAGTACCAGCACCTAAAAAACCAATACCTGATACTACCTGGGCCCCCAATCTTGCAGTATCGCCCATACCAAATTGTACAGTAATATATTCATTAGTCATCATGGCGATTGCAGAACCAATACACACTAGAATATATGTTCTAAATCCTGCGGCTTGATGCTTTTTTGATCTTTCAATCCCAACAAGACCCCCACACAAAACAGAAAGTAATAACCTTACCAATATACTAATAAATCCAATCTCATTTAATAAATACCAGTTTGTTAATTTAACAAATGGATCAATAATATCAATTAAAAACATAAATATTCACCTTAAATCGCTTTTTTCTAACTTAATTTTATCATTTTTTTAAAAAAATGTATATATAATTTCTAAAATATGACAAAAATAAACAAAATAAATAGAAAATATTTTTACCATGTTATATAATAGAAATTGGAGATTATAGTTATGTTAAATAAATTAAGAATAAATAAAACAGGATTAAAAATAATAGCCCTCATTTCAATGACAGTAGATCATTTTGGATATTTATTTTTTCCCCAAATCTACATATTTAGATATATAGGAAGATTAGCAATGCCTCTTTTTGCTTATATGATTGCTGAAGGTTGTTATTATACAAAAAATAGATTAAAATATTTTCTTTCAATTTTTTTGTTAGGATTAATTTGTTTTTTGGTATACTTAATTGTTATAAAAGAAATATTTATTAATATCCTCTTAGTATTTTCATTTTCAATATTATTAATTTATTTATATGACTATATAATACAATTAATAAAAAATAAACCAAATAATATTATAATTAAATTCACATTATCAATATTAGTTTTCTTATTAATAATATCTATAGCATTATTTTTAGCAAACTCTAAAATATTGACTAATAATAATCTAAAAATTACTATGGATTATTCAATATTTGGAATATTAATTTCATTTATGAGCTATTTATGCTTCAAAAATAAATGGATTCGAATAATTCTATTTTCTCTTGCAGTACTTTTATCTTCATTATATTTCGAATTATATGAGCATTCTACAAATGGTCAATTTTATTCTATGATAACAATGCCAATTTTATTATTATATAATGAAAAAAAAGGGAAGCACAACTTAAAATATTTTTTTTATTTATATTATCCGCTCCATTTAGTAATATTATATGGAATAGAAATGTTAATTAATCTATTCTAAAACCATATTACTTGAATTTAGACTATTTTTAACTTATAATTATATTAGATTAGAGGTGATGAGTGATGGCTAATGAAGAAAAAAAAGAAATCCTTGAAGAGGATGAAAAAATCGATGTAAATTCAGTTGAAGTTGTAGTCGATAGAGTAGAACATGGATTAGTCGGCTCATTACGTATTGAAGATGATATCAATAATCCAATCTTCAGAAAAAATGACCTTGTTTTTTTAAGATATCCAACTAAACTAGAAAAAAAAGATTACATTTTGTATAAGGACCATGATCAATATTTCTTAAGAAGAATTATGAAATATTCAGATGAAGGAATCCTTGTAGCTGGAGATAATGAATCTAGCTACCATATAATTGAAAAACAAAATATAGTTGGAAAAGTAATTGCACGCCAAAGAAAGAAAAAATACTTAAGCCTAAGCTTAAATCCTACATTACATTTTTTCTTCTACAATTTATTTAAATATGATTTATCATATTTTAGATTGAAAAATAGAATAGTTGCCTACGAAGATGATATCAATGAAGAGGCATTTGAGTTAGCTAAAGAAAAACTTGAAACTACAATAACAAAAGAAGCTAATGTTCCTCAAGCCATTCAAGCTGATCTAGATGAAGAACTTGATAGAGAGTTAAGTTCTTTCTTAAATCCTGATGATCTTGTATTAGAAATGCAAAAAGAACTTCGTGATGAGGAAATCAGATTAGAAAATGAACGCCTAGAAAAAGAAAGAAAACTAGAAGAAGCAAAACGTATGGTAGAAGAATATGAAGATGATGAAGAGGAATATGAAGATGATGATATTAATGAGGATGGCCAAGATATAATAGAAGTTGTTGAAACAGAAGAAAATATCGAAGATGATTCAACTAAATCTATAGAAGATACTGAAAAAGAATAGGAAACTGGATTAGCACATAGCTAATCCTTTTTATTTTTAAAAACCGGCTTCAATAAATACTATTATTTTAAGTTTTTATCATTTTCCCATATATTTATCTATTACGACAAATAAAAATTAAAAATAGGCCTATTTATATAAAAAAGCATTAAAAAAATCAAAAAAATACTAAAAATTTTTTAAAGGAACAATAAAATATAATATATACTAACAAGTAAAGTAATAAAAAATAATTTCAAACTACAACTAGTTTTTACAACTAGTAAATTATATAAATTATATTAGATTAAAAATTATAAAATAATATTTATAATGTTTATTAATACTACATTGCAAAATAAATATTTCAAAGCATAACTAGTATTAAAAACTAGTTTATGCATTAATAAAATTACTATCAAAGTTTTATAAAATATGAATAGCGAGTATTAAAAATCATATAATTAAAAAATGCTTCTTTACATATTATTTTAAATGATGTATAATAATAAATCCAAGCCGTACACTTGAATTAAATATATGTAATTAACAATAAAAATAATTCATCACCTATTTAGTTTTAAAAATTATTTCTAAAGATGTTATACATAGAATGTAATAATATTAATTTCTATTATTGTTAGTTTTTTTTACTATTTGTTTTTTGAAATATTTTTATACGTTAATTAATATAATAATAATGTATGCTTTTATATCAAAAATGTTAAGAAAGGAGAAGTATTATATACAATACGAATTATTATGAGAGTAGAAATAAATGGCATAATAAAAGAATTTAATAGTCCAACAAGAATAATTGATATGTTTGATAATAAAAACTATGATTATTTTGCTGCTAAAGTTAATAATAGATTGAGAGAATTAAACTATATTGTAAGTAATGATTGCAAAATAGATTTATTAGATTTAACTGATGATTCTGTTACAAAAATATATCAAGCAACCTTAAGATACGTTATTGTAATGGCTGCTAAAAATCTATATCCAAAAGGAAGAATTTGCTTTAATTATAGTGTATCTAGATCTATTTTTGCATCCATGAGTAATATAGGACATGCTTTTTTGCAGGAGGATTTAGAAAAGTTATCTATAGAAATACATAAGATAATTTCAGCTAATCATCCTATAAATAGATATTCATTAACTAAAGCAGAAGCAATTGAATACTATAGAAGCATTGGTCAAATGGACAAGGTTAAGGTATTAAAATATCGTCCAGAGGATACTGTTCATTGTTATGAATGCAATGGATATAAAAATTATATGTTTGGCTATATGCTTCCATCTACAGGCTTTTTAAAAAGCTTCTCACTAAGGTTATATACTCCAGGATTCTTAATTAGCTATCCTAGAAGTGAATGTGGAGGAAAAGTACCTGAATTTAAGGATGAAAAGGTATTTAGAACTGTATTAAAGGAAGCTAATCTTTGGGCAAACACCTCAAGAGCCGGTTCAATTAGTCAAATGAATGAAATAATCGAATCTGGAAATGCTCTTGAATTTATTAACATTTGTGAAGCAAAGCACAACAGACAATTTACTGAATTAGGTAATAAAATAGAATCAAATATTAATAATATTAAGCTTATTTGTGTTGCAGGACCTTCATCAAGTGGAAAAACTACATTTACAAATAGACTAAGAATAGAGCTTAAGAGTCGTGGAATAGAACCTGTAATGATTAGTATGGATAATTTTTATAAATCACTTCAAGAAACTCCACTCGATGAATATGGTAATCCTGATTTTGAGAGTATTGAGGCTTTGGATTTAAGATTATTTGATAAAACAATATTTAATTTAATTCAGGGAGAAGAGGTTAAATTACCTATTTATGATTTCACAACAAAATCAAGAAGCTTCACAGAACCAATTAAAATTAAACCTCATCAACCGATAATGGTTGAAGGAATTCATGGATTAAATGATTTAATTGCCACAAGTATTGGCGAGGAATATAAATTCAAAATTTATATTGCTCCAATGGCTCAATATAATATTGATGATCATAATCCAATATCATTATCTGATATTAGATTGATAAGAAGAATGGTAAGAGATCATAATTTTAGAGGTACTGGCTGTGAAAAGACCCTAAAAATGTGGTCATCTGTAAGACGAGGAGAATTCAAATGGATATATCCTTATCAAAATAATGCAGATTATGTTTTTAATTCCGAATTAAGTTATGAGCTTTGCGTAATGAAAAAACATGCAATACCACTTCTAGAAGCAGTAAATACTGATTCTCCATATTATATTGCCGCAAATAGATTAGTTAAATTTTTAAAATATTTTGAAGATATCAACGATAAATGGATTCCTTGTAATTCATTATTAAGAGAATTTATTGGAGACTCAATATTTTATACAGAAGATAAAAAATAATAAAATTCGAACGCTTTATGCGTTCTTTTTTTTATCAATCAATAACACTTTCATATATAAAAAATAAACATAAAAAAATAAACTTAATAATTGATAATTGTATTCATTTTTGTTATAATGAATATGTTTATGGGAGTGATAAAATGGAATCAAAAAACTGTTTTTCCAATATTGATAGATTAACCTATCCAAATGCATTAGTTATAGCTTTAACAAAGCTATATCAATTTAAGGGAAAAGATTTTTATTATGAAGATGTTCTAAAAAATTATATGGATGCAATAATAAAAAACACTATAGAAAAAGATGCATTATATGTTTCTAAAATAATAAAGCTAAATATTTCAGAAAGTAGAACTAGATTAATTTTAAAGAAAAATAGCGAGCCTAAGACAAATGATGAAAAGATCCTTGCAAATTTAAAAAACGTCTTTAAAATAATCCAAGATAAGGGTACTGATTTTGAAGTAACCTCAAATGAATTTTTACATTTAGGAATAACATTATATAAAGGCGTTGAAAATATAAGCTATAATGTTGAGACTAAAACAACTAGACCTCATCTTTTAGAAGAGAAAACAAAAATCTCTAAAAGAGAAGTTTTAGATGCTGAAATAAAAGAATTTAATGCTGCAATAAAGAATAAAAATGTTGAACCAACACAAGCAATAACTAATCTTTATGTAGATCTACTACATTTAAATTTATTTAATGATCATAATCAAATATTATCATTAATTATTCTATATTGTTTACTTGTAAAAGAGAGATTTAATCTCTTTAAATACATAAGCTTTTTTGAAGAATATTACAAGAAAATAGAACAGTTTAGAGCATCAACAATCTCTGCAGGATTCAATTGGGAGACAGGATATTCACAAACAGCGCTGCTAAATAAAGATATAATTGACATGTTATTAGAGGGCTATGGTAAGGTTGAACAAATGATTGCTAACTTCAATTTTGATAAAAAAATCAAGAAAATTGACAATGTAGAATCAGCAATTTTGAAACTTGGAGAGGTATTTACAAGGGAACAAATTAAGCAGGTTTGCCCACAATTATCAGACTCCACAATCAATAGAGCATTAGCTAGATTAAAGGATGAAAATAAGGTTAGACCAAATGGAACAGGAAGGTCTGCATCATGGGTTAGATTAGTTCCAGATGAACTATTTTCCCCTAAAACAAAACAAATGAATATATTTGATATTCTAGGATCTGAGGATAAATAATTCCTTAGATCCTTTTTATTTGCCATAAATAATGTCATATTAAAAACAACAAAATATAAAACAAATAAAAATAACCAGGTGAAATAATTGGTATAAAACTCAAACTAAACATAGAAATGGATCGAGAATAAAATTTAATTTTAAATTGATTTTTATTTATTAACTACCAATTATCAATAAACTAAAAAAATAAATAAATTATATTTTATTAAAAAAGAAGAAAAGATTCTACAAAAAATTTTTTATACATAAATAATGTCAAAATAAAAAAAGAATTTAATAATAAAAAAAGAAGAATCTCAAACTAATAAAATCATTAAAATAAATAAAATAAAAAATAAATAAAAGAAATAAAAAAAGAATAAATAAAAGAAATAAAAATGAACATAAAAAAAACATAATATAATGTCAAATTTAGAATAATAATTTATTTAAAAAAAGAATCCTCTAAATATAATATAATTTTTAAAATTAAAAGAATTTTTTTATTATTATAGATTAATAATAGATTAATAAAACAAAATTGTAGAAATATGACATTAATTATGCTTAATTATAATTTTAAAATTATAAATATGTAAAATATAAAAAAATTATATAGAAAAAAATCGAAAAAAAATCTATTTATATTACAATAATAACTCATTTTACAGACAATTGGATCTTATTATAGTTCTCATGAAGAAAAATGTAGTGTTTTTAGTTTGTATTTTTAAAAAAAACACCCTTAAAACAGGACAAAAGAAGAAGAAGTAAGCTAAAAAATGCCATTTTTAATAACGCTTTCAAAAGTTGTCGCTTCAAATCAGTATATATGGAGTCTCAGAGGTCGCTTCAAATAAAATGAAAAATATTTAGGTTATAACCAAAAGACAAAGCGAGAAGGATAAGTGTTCAAATCAAGAAAATTCAATTAATCGAGTTTTCCATTATTTTGTCTTAAACATATTCATTATTATATCTATGAAAGTGATTAATAGAAAAAATAACCTCAAAAAATACTTTTTTAGATATTCAAATGAATATATTTATCTTATTTAAAGACCAAAATAGCCTAAAATAGCTCTTTAATTAAGTTATCATAATAGATATTATGTAAACCAATAAAATAGTTAATAATGATGAGACTTTTTTTAAAAATGTGATTAAGTGATTAAAAGAAAGCAAAATTGAGTACTACTTTTCTGTTTAAAATATTTCTTTTTTAGTTTTTTCTTCTAAAATCGATCGAGATTGAAAAAAACATCCAGTTATGCATTTGATTTTTATCTTTAGAACGCGTTCCTTTTGTTTAAAAAGTCATTTTTGGTCATGTTCCTTGTCGTTTTTAACTAAAAAACATATTCATTTTTTGAATTATGATAGCGTTTTTATTTTTTGCTTATGCCAGAGAATCGACATTTGTTTTCGTCCTTCTGGAGATGTTATTAGCTTTAATTTTTTCATTCATTTTACTCGTTGGCACCTATAATGATGGATTGCTACTACCTCTAAAAATGTATTTATTTGTCGTTTTATCTTATTTATAATATTTAATAAACGTTTTATAAAATCTATTATAACTAGTATCGTTTACTAGTAATAATTTTAAATTTTTTATTTTTTTAATCTATAATTCCTATAAAAATAAATATATAAATCATACTCTTTTATTCATTTTATTATTTATTTTTTTGATATAAAATCTTGTTTTTAAAACTAAATAATCTTTAAAATCAATTCCTATATTTTTCTTTTCTTTTTCGACTGATTTCTATTCAGATCTAATATATCTTTTTCTCTTATAACAGCGCTTCATTTTTCAATACTTTAATTATAAATTTATGTTTATTTAACTGGTTTTTTATATTATTTTAAGAAATTATTAAAATTATATAATTTATGAAATTATTTTTCTGTAACAAATATTTTCTTCTATTAAATGATCTCTGATTTTATCTTTTACAATTATTTATTGTTCATTTAATCAAATTAAGCTATTATATCCTTTAAAGTCATTAAAATGCGTAATTTTTACACTGTTTTTTAACATGATTAATTTTAAGGCTATTTTTAGGCCATTTTTTAAGTTTTTATTTGTTTATATTATAAAATGTATGTATTTAAATATTAAATCAAATTTAAGGGTAAAATTTTGATTCATTTTATGGATTTACCTTTATCTTTAATATAAATTAGCTAATTATTTTATATTATTAGTCAACTATTGAATATATTTTTCTTCTTTTATAAATAGTTTTAATAACTTTATTTATTAATTATCTATAATGTTATTAATGGTTATTAATACTATTTTAGTTTTGAATTTTTTTATTTTAGGTCATTAAATAAAAATTTAATAATTGAATAGTAATAATTAACTTTTATATTTAAATTATCATTTGGTTTTATACTTCTTTTTAAGATTTATTAACTTTATTTTTGTTGTATTAATAATAATTTTTTAGCTTATTTTTTTAAATAAACTAATACATGTTTATTCTTTATTTATTGGTCTTTCATTTATCTTAATTATGTTATTTCATTCATAATCTTATTTTAATAATTATTTGTTTTAGTATTATTATTTTAAAATCTAGTTATTTAAACTATTTTTGTTTTGAAATATTTTTATTTATTATTTTATAGCCTATTATATATACTATAAAAATAAAAACCGGATGATCAGTCCGGTTTAAAAATGTATTATTTTTTCATTCTCTAATATAAATTTATTGATGCTATTTTTATATTTTAGATTGATTAATTTTGATTTATTCGAATTATTTTTCAACTCAATATATTTGATTTTATTATTATCCCATTCTAAATTCATAATAATATTTCCCTTCAATAAAAATCCTTTTATTATGCCAGACTCAAGACCTTCATCTGGTAGTGCTGGATGGATTTCTATTGTTTTTGAATCATCATTTATTATGAGCTCTGATATAGCTCTTGCAATACCAAAATTCCCATCTATTTGAAATGGAGGATGAAGATCCAATCCAGTTTTTGATGTGGAATTAGCAATAAATTCGTTAATGCTTTTTAATGCTTCATTTCCCATTTTTAATCTTGCAAACATAGCAGTAATCCAAGCCTTAGACCAACCTGTATGGCCACCACCATATTTTAATCTTTTGTTTAATGTAAGAATTGAAGCATTAATTAGCTCCTTATTATCTTTTATTTGGTTTGATGGAAAAAGAGCATATAAATGAGAAATATGCCTATGACCTAGTTCATACTCTTGATATTCTTGATTCCATTCCATAATTCTTCCATCACTTCCAATTTTAATTTTAGGAAGCTTTTCTAATATTAATTGATATCTTAAATTTTCTTTATTTTTAATTTTTAATTCTTTATTGATATTTATTGCGGCGATAAATAAATCTCTTAAAATTTGACTATCCATTTGAGCTCCATTAGATAAATTATATACTTTATTATCTTTAATATAACTATTTTCTGGAGATAATGATGGAGATATTATTAATTCATGATTTTCATTTTCAATTAAAATATTTTCAAAGAATAAACAAGCATCATTTATTATGTACTCATATTCTTTTAGAAATTCTAAATCAAGTGTATATTCATAATATTCATAGATCAATAATGACAACCAAGCACCACCTAACATCCATAGGGTTGCTGGCATATATTTATCCTGTGGGGCTACATCACCATAAATATCACTATTATGAAAGGCTAAAAAGCCCTCAACACCAAACATCTCTTTAGCTAATATAGTACCATTTTTATGAATTCTTTTTAATAGATCAAAATATGGAATACTACATTCAGCTAAATTAGATTTAAAGACATTCCAATAATTCATCTCTAAATTGATATTAATTGTATATTTTGAATCCCATTTTGGAAAAATATCTTGATTCCATATTCCTTGAAGATTTAATGGTTGTGAATTTATTCTACTTCCTGAGATCATTAAATATCTAGAAAAATTATATAGATAGTTAATTTCATTATTATTAGTTTTAAATATTTGACGATTAAATAAAGAACTATAATCAGAAATATGTTTTTCTAATATAGTATTATAGTCTAGATTTGTTAATTTGTCTCTACACCATTCATATATATCCTTATTATAAAATGTAGTTCTTAAAACTAAATATATGGTTGAATTTGAGGAATTTGAAATTATTATATTATCACCGATAATATTCATTTGTCCATCTGTTTTTACATTCGTTCTAATTAATAATGTATCATCATTATTGTATTTATAGGATAGAATTAAATCATTATTTTCTATTTCAATGCTATCAAATATTTTTTCTCTATCTAATTCAATAGAAAAATTAATGGGATAATCTGATTTAATATTTATAACTATTAAATTGTTGGGATGAGATGCAAAATAGGTTCTTTCTATGTGATTATTATCATCTAGTACATAATTTACCTTTACTAATCCATTATCTAAATCTAATATTCTTTGGTATTCTTTATAATTTTGATTATAAAAGTTTATCCTTAATTCTCCTGCAACAGTATAAATACATTCGCCTTTAGGTGAAGAAAATAAAAATTTAGCTAATTCATGGGCCTCATCAAGCTTATCTTCTTGCATTAGTTTTTGTAAAATTGGATAATATTTTATGAAATCCTTATTATATCTTTTTCTATTTTTATTTCCTAACCATAGGCTATCCTCATTTAAGATTAGCTTTTCTTTAGTAGGATGTCCATATACCATAGCGCCCATTGTACCATTTCCAATGGGTAATGCATCATTAAATGATTCTTTGTTATTTTTATTTGTATCAGCGTAAAAATCAAAATAATATTTATTATCTATATTTGTTAATTTATCCATAGCATATACCTCATGTTTATTATAGCATTATACTTTAAAAAAAATAGTCCTTAGGGACTATTTTAATAGGCTTTATTTAATATTTCTAGAGCTTTACTATAATCTATTTCTATGATATCCTTTAAGGTTCTTTTTCCATGGAACATTGCGTTATCAGCAAGCTTTTCTAAAGATTCTTTTGATACCTTTAATTCTCTTAATGAATTTGGCATACCAATATTTTTAAAGAATTCTTCAAGCTTATCTATTCCTTCTAATATATCACTATCATCTAAAGTATTTGGAATATTAAATACATAATTTGAGAATTTCTTAAATCTATTAGGACAACCCTTATAACAGATTCTTGCCCAGCTTGGCCATAATGCAGCAAGTCCAGCTCCATGAGCTATTTCATCATACATACCTGATAATTCATGCTCAAGCTGATGAACACTCATAAAAAATGATCTGCCACATGAAGTCAATCCATTATGAGATAAGGAATTAGCCCACATTAATGTTGCTCGGGCATTATAGTCTCTAGGATTAGCTATTACTATTTTTCCTGCATCATATACTGCTTTAATTAAGCCTAAGGCAATATTATCAGTTAATGGAGTGTCACTACCTAAAGAAAAATATCTTTCAAGTGTATGCATCATTATATCTGTAATTCCACATGCAGTTTGATATGGAGATACTGTATAGGTTAATTCTGGGTTTAATATTGCAAATAATGGTCTATTTTCTTCCGAATTAAAGCCTCTTTTTTCTTTTGTTTCATCATTAGTAATTACACAGGAATTAGACATATCAGATCCTGCAGCACTAATTGTTAATATTACTCCTACAGGAATATGAGCAGTTGATGTTTTTTCTTTAATTGAAAATAGCCAAGGATTAAAATCAACTAATGCTCCATTAGAAATTGATTTTGCAGAATCAATTACAGAACCACCTCCAACTGCTAAAATAAAATCGATATTATTTTCTTTACAAAGCTTAACACCCTCTAATACTAAAGATAATTTAGGATTTGGTTCTACTCCTCCTAATTCTATAAAATCGATATTATTTTCTTTTAATTTAGAAACTACTAAATCATATAACCCATTTTTCTTTATTGATGATTTACCATAATGTAGTAGTACCTTTTTAAAGCCATATTCTTTAATTATTG
Organism: uncultured Anaeroplasma sp.; assembly: GCA_945919465.1. Lineage (GTDB taxonomy): Bacteria > Bacillota_I > Bacilli_A > Acholeplasmatales > Anaeroplasmataceae > Anaeroplasma. The sequence continues at coordinate 12,445 of CAMEJG010000012.1, forward strand.
TTCCAATCTTTTCTTCTTCTTTTTTTCCAAAATAAACCTTAGTTGGAGTATTATATATAAAATTATTCATAAGAAATCTCCTTTAGAAATGATTTTCCAATTTTAGGTTGAGTAACATTAAACATTTCAGCAATGGTAGCCCCAATATCTGCAAATGTATTTCTTATTCCTAAATTAGTTGGCTTTGAATTTTTAGAATAAACTAAAAGTGGTACATATTCTCTAGTGTGATCTGTGCCTCTCCATGTAGGGTCATTTCCATGGTCTGCAGTAATAATTAATAAATCATCATCTTTTAAATAATTTAATAGTTCTTTAAGCTTTAAATCAAATTCCTCTAATGCCTTCTTATAGCCAATTGGGTCTCTTCTATGACCATATAATGCATCAAAATCAACCAAATTAACGAAGCATAATCCATTAAAATCAGTTTTAGCTATATCAATTGTAATATCCATACCATTATCATTAGATACACTCTTATAGGCTTTAGTAATACCTTTAGTATTAAAAATATCATTTATTTTACCAACACTAATGACATCATAATTATTATTTTTTAAAGAATCTAATACAGTGACATCAGTAGGACTTAATGCATAATCATGACGATTAGGAGTTCTTATAAAACTATTTTTATCCTCACCTATAAATGGTCTTGAGATAACTCTACCTACTAAATATTTTTCATCCATACATATTTCTCTTGCGATTTTTGATACTCTATATAATTCTTCTAACCCAAAATATTTCTCATGTGCTGCAATTTGAAGTACACTATCACTTGAAGTATAAACGATCATCGCCCCAGTTTTGATATGCTCTTCACCTAATACCTTTAATATTTCAGTTCCAGATGCCGCATAGTTACCGATTATTTTATGTCCAGTTTCCTTTTCAAGCTTTTCAATTAGCTCACTAGGAAATCCTGTATCAGTGAAGGTTAAAAATGGCTTTTTAGTTTCAATTCCCATAAATTCCCAATGTCCAGTCATAGTATCTTTTCCATTAGATAATTCATCCATTTTTCCATAGCTAGCTATAGTATCATTATTTTTATTTACTCCTAAAATATCAGTTAAATTACCAATACCCATTTTTTCTAAGGTATCAAGCTTTATTCCATTTGTACTTGCTGCAATATGACTTAAGGTATTCGCACCCTCATCATTATATTTATATGATAATGGGGCACTACCACATCCAACAGAATCCATTACAATAATAAATGCTCTTTTATTCATCAAAGTCTTCCTCCTTTTTATTTTTTAAAGCTAAAGGATGAGTATTATCATATAACTCAGTTAATCTAGATTTATCAATATGAGTATAAATTTGAGTTGTAGATATATCCTCATGTCCTAATAATTCTTGAACTACTCTTAAATCAGTTCCACCCTCAAGTAAGTGAGTTGCAAAGCTATGTCTAATAGTGTGAGGAGATATTTCCTTTTCTATATTACATTCCTTAGCTAAATTCTTAATATATTTAAAGAAATATTGTCTAGACATTTCACTACCCTTATAATTAAAAAATAATAAATTACTATTTATTCCCTTTGATAATTCTCCTCTAGCCTTTTCAATGTATTTACGTAATGAAATAACAGCCATTTCACCAATAGGTACTAATCTTTCTTTATTACCTTTACCAATAATAGTTAAGTATTTTTCTCTTAAATGAACATCACTTATTTTTAAGCTTAATAATTCAGATATTCTTAATCCTGAAGCATATAGTGTTTCTACCATAGCCTTATTTCTTATGCCAATACTAGTATCAACATCAATACTATCAAGCATTTTATTTATTTCTTCGATACTTAATACTACTGGTAGCTTTTTATCTATTTTTTGAGTTTCAACATATAAAGCAGGATCTTCTTTTGTAATATCTTCTTTTTTTAAATATTTATGAAAATCCTTTATAGCTATTAATTTTCTAGAAATAGTTCTTTTTGATAACTCTTTTCTTTTTAATGAATCAATATAACTAATAATATCTTCTCTTTCAATATCTATAACATCATTAATCTTTCTATAGGTATTTAAATATTTTGCATATTGTTCTAAATCACTAATATAAGCTGAAATAGTATTATCACTTAATCTCAAATCATCACTTAAGTGATATTTAAAATCAGATATTTCATAAAATATTACTTCATCTTCCTTTTTCTTTTTCATACAAACTCCTCAAAAATAATATTAGATAATAATATTTTATCATCATTTATTTTCAAATAATCACCATCAATAATTAAAAAATTATTATTAATCCATTTATTTAAATTAAATTTAATTATAGGATTTTCATTATATTCTAATTGATATTTTTTAATATTGACACCTTGTCTTTTTCTTAATCCTAGCATAAAGATTTCTTTTTTTCTTTCCTCTAAGGATATATCAATTATATCTTCTACTTTATATTCTAAATACTTCTTTAATGATTTATAATTAGTAATTCTTTGATTATTAATGAAGCTTGAAGCACCCATTCCAGCTCCAATATATTCTTCTTCATTCCAATATAATAAATTATGAATTGATTCATAATTAGGTAATGAAAAATTAGATATTTCATATTGAATAAAATTAGTATTCTTTAATCTATTTCTAATTAATTCATACATATCAGCAATTAAATCTTCATCTAATTCATTTATAATTTTATTATTAATTTGATAATACAATAAGGTCTTTTCTTCAAGAATTAAAGAATAATAAGATAAATGTGTTATTGGTAAGGATAATATAAAATCCAAATCATTATTAACATCATCTATAGTTTCATTTGGAAATCCAAATATTAAATCTATATTTATATTATTAATATTATTATCTTTTAATAAATATATCTTTTCTTTAACCATATTTTTAGTATGATGTCTATTAATTTGTTTTATTATATTATCATTAATTGTTTCAACACCCAAGCTTACTCTATTTATATTATATTTATTAAATAAATCAATTTGTGATTGTGTTAAAAGCTCTGGATTACATTCAATAGTATTTTCTAAAGAATAAGATAAGATATCATTAATTGATAATAATAGTTTTTCTAATAATTCATTATTTATAGAATTAGGAGTACCTCCTCCAATATATACACTTGTTATATTATGTAATAATTCTCTTTTAGTTTTAATTTCTTCTATTAATTTATTAATATATAATTCTTTATTCTTTTCATTTGCGACCATCTTAGGAAAGTCACAATAGCTACATATTGAATTACAAAAAGGAATATGTATATATAAGCCCTTCATATTATCACCTAAAAATATCTAAAATTATTATATAATAATAGTAATAATAATTCAACAAAGTTAAAAAAATGATACTATATCTAGTACCATTTATATAATAATTTATTTATTTTTATTTTTAAAATAATATATAATACATCCAATTAAACCTACTAATGATACAGTTCCAATATATAAATAATATTGGTACTCTAAATAATCAAAAGAAGATTTTGTTAATGCCTTAAAAAATACTGAATAGGGATAGCTAGCCCCAATAGCTAATACAATGGAAACAACTATAAAGCTATAATCCTTATATTCCTTATTTTTTAATATTGACATTAATTCATACATACCTAATATGAAAATAACAACAAATATAATAAACATTACAAAATAATTATAATTAAAAGTATAATCAATACCCCATTCACCATAATCTTCTTTCTTATAGCTCATAAAATATAAAATTAATGAAACTACAATTCCTATAAATGATAAAGAGGTTAATAATATAGCACGAATCTTATTTTTCATTTGAAATCTCCTTTAATTCTGGTTCTATTAATTGAGGTGCTCTTTTATAAATTAATAATATAATTATTAAACAAATAGGTAATGTTAAAATAGTATAAGAACCATTATATAATAATGAATATACGGCACCAGCAGGAACATTCCAACCTTCAGCAGGTGTTGGCCAGAATAATACTCCTGATAGGAAGTATGCCACAAATTGAGCTAATATAGCGCAAACAGTACCAACTAGTAAATAAATATTTTTTTCTTTTACTGTTTTAGCATTTTTAAATGGCTTATAAAAGATTCCTGCAACTGCAAGTAAAGGCATAGCTAAAACATAATCTAATAATATTTGAAGCATTACCTTATACCAAACATCTGCAATAGAATAAATACCACCAGCAAAATTTATTATCATTACAATTAATGAACAAATTAAACCAGGAATAAATCCTCTTCTATAGCATAATACAATAATTGGAATTATTGAAAATGCAATACTACCTCCATTAACCCAAATGCCACTAAATATTGCTTTTTGAATTAAATGAAGTACAAATGAAATTGCAGCTAAAATTGCAATCTCAGCTAAAACTCTAACATCTATTATTTTTTTCATATTATTCCTCACACATTCTCCAAAAATCTATTTCAAGTAAACTAGATTTATGGAATATATTAATATATTTTATTTTTTCTTCATCTTTTACATTTTGATATAGCTTATTAGCAAAATCTATCCAGTTTTGACAAGATTTAGTATATCTATCAGATAAATATTCATTGACTAAATCCTCATAATTATTAGATATTTTTTTATAATTAGCTTTTATTTTATTAAATATATATTGATAGCTTAAAACACAAGGTAATACTGCAGCAGTTATTTCCTTTATATCACCATTAATAGCATATTCTAATAAATGATTTACATAATCTATTGTTATTTTATCAGGTTTAAATCCTAAAGGATAATTGGGATCAAATTGAGTATTAATAGCATATTTTTCTCTAATATTTACTTCACTATTATTAACAAATGAAAGCATTGAATAATAAAATCTCATTTCTTCAAAATCATTTGCTTTAGCTATTGCATAAGCAAATACCTTTGCATAATAAAATAAATAAATAGTATCTTCAACAATATATTTCATAAAGCTTTTATGAGATAGATTACCTTGATATAAGTCTATAACAACCTTTAAATTTGAAGCCTCATCCCATAAGGGAATAGAATCCTTAATCATATCATCAACAAGCATATAATCACCTATATATTGCCATGTGGTCTAACGGACCAGAGCCTTTTCCCAAATCTAGCATGCTACTTAAGCATTTACTGATATAGTCTTTTGCATTCTTTACAGAATCTTGGATATTCATTCCCATAGCTAAATTTGAGGCAATAGCACTTGATAGAGTACAACCAGTACCATGTGTATTAGGATTATTAATTCTATTTCCATTAAACCAAATAATTTCATTATTATAATATAATAAATCATTACTATCATTAATAGAATGGCCACCCTTAACTAATACTGCTCCTTTTGTTAATTTAGAAATTATTTTTGCGGCCTCTTCCATATCTTCTTTTGTTTTTATTTTCATATTAGCTAATACTTCTGCTTCTAACACATTAGGTGTAATTATTGTAGCTAAAGGAAATAACTTTTCTATTAAAGTATTAATAGCATTATCATTTAATAAATGAGCACCTGATGTTGCGACCATTACAGGGTCAAGTACTATATTTTTAGCATTATATTCTATAAGCTTATCATGAATAGCATTTATTAATTCTATTTCACTTACCATACCTATTTTTACTGCATCAGGATAAATATCACTAAATACTGCATCTAATTCACTTTTTAAAAAGTCACTACTAACATTTAATATATCAAAAACACCAGTAGTATTTTGAGCAGTAAGTGCTGTTATAGCACTTGATGCATATAGCTTATGAGCTGAAATAGTTTTAATATCAGCTTGAATTCCAGCACCACCTGAAGAATCAGACCCAGCTATAGTTAATACTGTTTTCATATATTCACCATCCAATTTAAGGTACCATAATAATTAGATATTTCTAATAATTCTTGGGTATTTTTTTTATTCGAATCATCAAGGATAGTCATTACATCTAAATTAAGCTTAAGAGCTTCCTTTATTGCATATAATGCATCCTCAATAATTAAAATCCTTTTATTAGGATATAATTCTTTAATTTTAATAAAGGCACTACCATTTGATTTTGTAGCATTAAGCTCACTAGTAGAATAAACTTTAGTAAAATATTTATTTATTTTATTATTTTCTAAGCTTAAATTTAATAATGATTTATCAGTTTGTGATAATAAAATAATTTCTTTATTTTTTTGATAAAGAATCTCTAATAATTCTTTAGCATAATCCTTTAATTTAATATTTTTATAGGTAGTTTCAATATAATTAATAATTAAGCTTCTACATTCTTCTAAGCTATTACCAATATGATAATTATCATAAAGAAATTTTGCAGCCTCCATATTATTCATATAGGCTACATCCTTATCCAAAGTATCACTTGGAATTAATCCATTTGATTTAATGAAATTTGAACACATATGGGCCCATTCATTCATAGAATCAAGTAAAGTACCATCATAATCAAAAACAAATAAATCATAATTATTATAATTTAATACAATTTTATCTATTTCTTTTTTTAGATTTTTGGCAGCCATTGTAAAATCATTTTTACTAAATATTTCAGATATTACTGCAACACCACTAATACCAGTATTTTTAAGCTTAGATATTGTATATAAATGAATTCCTCCTATCGCAACAACAGGAATATTAACATTAAAGCAAATATTTCTAAGTTCTTCTATACTTACCAAATCAGCATCATCTTTAGTATTTGTTGGAAAAATAGCACCAACACCTAAATAATCAGCACCATTATTAATTGCAATATTAGCTTCTTCTAAATTACTAACACTCACACCTAATATTTTATTAGGACCAATTAATTCTCTTACTTTTTTAGCATTTAAATCAGATTGTCCTACATGTATTCCATCAGCATCAACACTTAGCATAACATTAATATTATCATTAATAATTAATGGTATATTATATTCCTTACAAGCTTTTTTAGCCTCAATTGCAAGCGTAATAAATTCTTCATCACTTATATGCTTCTCTCTTAATTGAATAATACCTGCACCACCTAATATAGCATCCTTTACCATATCATAAATACTGATATCATTATGCCAATATCTATCAGTTATCGCATATAAGGAATAATCAATTTTATCTTTCATATAATTGTAAACCCTTAGATAATTCTTCATCAGTTAAATTACTAATAGCATCAATTAATCCAATATGTAGACTTCCAGTACCTAAAGCCTTTTTTTCGCTAATTTCACCTGCAAGACCTACTGCAGCAATACTCATCGCAACAGCCTCTAGCTTATTATCTAAATTGCTAACTAAATATGAGGCAGTAACACCTGCAGCCATACAGCCAGTTCCTGTTATTTTACCCATATTTTTAGTACCATTTAAGCAATAATAGGCTTTATTATCATCACATATAACATCAATTGGGCCTGTAATTGCGATAATAGAACCAGTAATTTTTGATAATTTCTTTGTAAATTCAATAGTTTCATCTAAATTATCCATAGTAACTAAATCAAGGCTACTTGCATCTACACCCTTAGTTTTATTGCTATTAAATACAATTGCTTTAATTTCAGAAATATTACCTTTAATTACATCAAAAGAAACCTCATCTAATAATCTTTTAACAACCTCACTACGATATGGGGTTGCCCCTGCACCAACTGGATCTAAAACTACAGGATGACCTAGCTTATTTGCAGTTTTTCCAGCTTCAATCATTGATTCTACTGTTCTTTCGTTAAGTGTACCGATATTAATAACTAAAGCATTACATATTGTTTGCATATCAGATACTTCTTTAATTTCATCAGCCATAATTGGTGATGCACCACAAGCTAATACAATGTTTGCAACATCATTAACAGTCACATAATTTGTAATACAATGTATTAGAGGGCATTTTTTTCTTGTGTTTTTAATAATATTCATTTTCTTCTCCTTTATAAATTAAAAAAATGTCCACTAGGACATGCTTAAAAGGAACTATAATATCAAAATGATATTCCATACTATCCCTACGCTAGCATTACCTAGATCAGGTCATGGGTCGATAACTAAATATCCTCTCAGCCAAAAAGGCTCCCCTTAATATGACAAATTTATTATACTACTTTTTATATAATAATGTAAATAGTGAACAATTTTAAAATCACATAATTTTACATATTATTAAAATTTTTGTTTGATAATTAAAAATTAGAATATTTATAAATAATTATATATTATTTTTCACATTTTTATACTTTTTTTTCATATTTTAAGCTTATTTTAATTGTTTTTTAAAATTAAATAGTTATAATATATTTGTTCATAATACTATTGTTTACTATTTTTTAATACTGATTTACTGATTTACTGTTTATTATTAAAAGGAGGATAAAAAAATGGCTTTTTGCAATCAACTAAAAAAATTAAGAAAGAGAAACAATATTAAACAGGTTGAATTAGCTAATATGCTTGGTGTTAAGCAATATGTAATTTCAGGATGGGAAACCTCTAGATCTGAACCTAGTATAAGTCAAATTTGTAGGCTTGCAGAAATATTTGAAGTCCCTATTGATTATCTTTTAGATACACATACAATCCGTGTTAGTGATAATGATGATTTTAAAAAGGTTGAAAGAAATATCAAAATGGATATAGAGGATAAATTTGTTGTTGAATTTCAAAATATTATTGAGAATTTATCAGATAGTCAAAAGGATGCTGTTATAGATATGGTTAAATCCTTTATAAAAATATCTACACGATAATTAGGGAGCTTATGCTCCTTTTTTGTTTTAATAAAAAAAACTCCTATAAAACAAGGAGTCATAATAAATTATTGTAAATTCAAATGTTTAGTAGTATATCTTATAGATAGGAAATAGTATAAGAAAATACCACCTATTTCTAATAAGGTTATTGTCGTATCTATATAATTATTTAATAAATTAAAGCTATTAGTAAATGCAGCGAAAATACCACTTACAACAGAAAATATAGTTATTGAGCCTATAATTAATGCAAAACATAAAATAGTAGTCATTCTCTTCTTTGATTTAATAGCAGAATTACCAATAGCTTGAGCACAAATTAAAAGAAGAAAGAAATAATAAGCATTTACTATTTCATAAATAATTGAAATTATTGAACCATAAATATTTTCTAAATCTATTTTAAGAAGTTCATTATAAAATTTTGAAAAATTTTGTGCAAATACACCATATATAGTATTACATAGTGCTAACATTGCATATGAAGCTAATGCCCATACAGTTAAGGATAAAATTTTTGATAATAATATCTGATGTTCTGTAACAGGAAGAGTGTGAGTTAAATAACCTTGATTTGAAAATGAAGTTGTTGAATAGCGATGTAATACTAGAATAATAACAACAATATAGACAAATGCTGATACAAATGAATATAGGCCAACAAAAGTAAGCATTGTAAGACTATATGGTTGTTCTGTAATATTAGCTTGAAGTGTAAATAATCCTGATATAACACTTAATCCTAGCATTACAACATAATAAATCCACATTTTTTTAGCTATAGAAAGCATATCATATTTAAATAATTTTAGGAACATTGATATACCTCCTTAAATAAATCAACAAGACTTTCATATTTTGTAAGAATAATTTCTTTTGATTTATGAATAACTACATTACCTTTATTTAAAAAGGCAACATCATCTAAAAATGGCTCAATATCTCTTACAAGATGAGTACATATTATTAGTGATGAATTAGGTGACATAGCATCTAGTGCTGTTTGAATGACAAAGTCTCTAATTCCAGGGTCTACTCCTGCAATTGGTTCATCTAAAATATATAGCTTTGCATTTCTAGACATAACTAGAGCTAATTGTAATTTTTCTTTATTACCCTTAGATAATTGACCAAATTTTTTATTTAGAGGGATTTCAAATTTATTTAATATATTTTTAGCTTTATCCTCATCAAAATCCTCATAAAAATCCTTAAAGAAATTAATACATTCTTTAATTGACATAGCATTTTCTATATAAGTTTGGTCTGGTAAATAAGAAATAATTTTTTTTGTTTCAACACCTATTTTCTTACCATCAACAAGTATTTCTCCTTCATCAGGTGTTAATAAGCCATTTATTAATTTAATTAAAGTAGTTTTTCCACTACCATTGCTTCCTAATAATCCTATAACATGACCAGATTCAAATTCTAAATTGATATTATTAATACCACGTGATTCGTTATAGTTTTTAGTAATATTTTTAATTTCTAAAAGCATAATCTATCCTCCTTCTATAAATTATATCATATCATGAAATAATTTGTATATTTTTTTTAAATTTAGATGAATTATTAGTGATTTTAATATTAATAGTTAAAAAAAGATTTATTATATAGCTATTTTATGATATACTTTGTGCGAGGTAATTATAATGATTAATAAAATAATTAAAACTTTTTTCAATAAAAAATTTATTATATTTTGTATAATTGGAGGCTTAGCCTATTTAATTCATCAAGGAGTTTATTCCTTATATACTCAAGTATTAAAATTTTATGATGATCCCTATCATTTAATATCATCTGGTTTAGGATTTATTATAGCTTCAATATTTACATACATATTAAATGCTAAAATAACATATAAAACTAATATGTCTAAAAAGACTGCATTAGAATCTTTAGTAGTATATGTTCTAAAATTTATTTTAACAGAGGGTATTACCTTTGGAATAATGGCAATTATGAATAATTGTTTTTCTAAAGAAGATTTATTCTATAAAATAGTAGATATTCTTCTTCCTTTAATATTAACATGTATAACCTTAATATTACAATTCTTAGCATTTAATGTTATATTTAAAACAAAAAATGATAAAAATGAAAATGAGGCTAGCTCAAATTAGTTTGAGTTGGCCTCATTTTCATTAACAACTATTTTCTAAAATTATTTTTAATATTTTCTACTACCATATTTAATTCTTCTTCTGTAGCATATTCATTTGTATTCATTACAAATGTGCCACCCCATTCAAAGCCATCCTTATATTTAGGAACTAAATGGATATGAAGGTGACCAAGTGTATCTCCATAAGCACCATAATTGATTCTATCAGGATGATATGCCTTTTGAATTGATTTTGCAGTATCTGCAACATCAGCCATAAATTTATTTCTTTCTTCATCAGATAAATCCTGAATTTCAGCAATATGATCAGCCTTATAAGCTACTATAGCTCTACCTTTATGATGTTGATCCTTAAATACAATAATTTCTGATGTTTCTGTTTCAAAGGCTAAAACACCAAACTTATCAAGAGCCTCTCCCTTATTACAATAAGGACATCCACATTTTTTCATTTTTTCTACCTCTTCTAATATTTATTTATAGTTATAGTGATTATCCACTAGTACTATCATCTGTTGATAATATAGCAAGGAAAGCCTCTTGAGGAACAGATACAGAACCAATTTCCTTCATCTTTTTCTTTCCTTCCTTTTGTTTTTCTAGTAATTTTTTCTTTCTAGAAATATCTCCTCCGTAGCATTTTGCTAAAACATCCTTACGTAAGGCTTTTATATCACTTCTAGCAATTACTTTATGATTAATTACTGCCTGAACTGGAACCTCAAATAATTGTCTTGGAATTATTTCCTTTAATTTTTCTACTAAAATTCTTCCTCTATTATATGCAAAATCCTTATGAACTATAGTAGATAGGGCATCTACTACCTCTCCATTAAGCATTACATCCATTTTAACAAGCTTAGATTCTTGATATTCTCCAAGCTCATAATCAAATGAAGCATAGCCTTTAGTATAGCTTTTAATTTTATCAAAGAAATCATAAACAATTTCAAGTAATGGCATATTATAATGTAATACTGCTCTTGTTTCTTCAACATATTGCATATTAATAAATATACCACGCTTCTTTTGACATAAATCCATTACAGCGCCGATATATTCAGTTGGAGTCATTATTGTAGCTTTAACAAATGGCTCTTCAATTCTTGAAATAACCTGAGTTTCTGGTAGCATTGAGGGATTATCAATTTCAACCATTTCTCCATTAGTTAAATAAACATGATAAGATACTGAAGGGGCTGTAGCTATCAAATCTATATTAAATTCTCTTGCGATTCTTTCTTTTACAATATCCATATGTAATAAGCCTAAAAAGCCGGTTCTAAAGCCAAAGCCTAAGGCTTGAGAGGTTTCAGGTTCAAACACTAAGGCTGCATCAGAAAGCTTAAGCTTTTCTAGAGCATCTCTTAAATCTTGATATTTCTTTGAATCAATTGGATATAATCCACAATAAACCATTGGATTTAGCTTACGATAGCCTTCAAGTGGAATTGTTGCATGATTTTCCTTTGTGGTGATTGTATCACCTACATGAACATTATTAATGTCTTTAATTGATGCTGTAATATATCCAACATCACCTGCCATAAGAAAATCTCTTCCTACCTCTTTAGGAGTTCTAACTCCTAATTCCACTACTGTATATTCCTTGCCTGTTGCCATAAATTCAATAGTATCTCCACGGCTGATTATTCCTTCTTTTACACAAACAAGAATAACTACACCACGATAAGGATCAAAGGCACTATCGAAAATTAACGCTCTAGCAGGGGCATCAAGTCTACCACTTGGTGGAGCTATATAGGATACTACTTGTTCTAAAATATCCTTTACTCCTACACCAGTTTTAGCTGATGCAAGTACTGCTTCATAAGATGGAATCCCAATTACATCTTCTATTTCATGTTTTGCACGCTCAGGATCTGCTGAAGGCAAATCTATTTTATTTATTAATGGTAATATCTCTAAATTATTATCCAAAGCTAAATATACGTTAGCTAGGGTTTGAGCCTCAACACCTTGGGTGGCATCAACAACTAAAATAGCACCCTCACATGCAGCAAGGCTCCTTGAAACCTCGTAGGTAAAATCAACGTGACCTGGAGTATCAATTAAGTGAAAATCATATTCAATGCCATTATTAGCTTTATATTTTAAAGCTACAGCATTAAGCTTTATAGTAATTCCTCTTTCACGTTCTAGCTCCATTGAATCTAGAATTTGTTCTTGCATTTCTCTTTCTTCAACTGAATCACAAATTTCAAGAATTCTATCTGCTAGAGTTGATTTTCCATGATCTATATGTGCAATTATACAAAAGTTTCTTATTTTATTTTGTCTTTTCTTTAATTCCTCTAAATTATATTCCATATTGCACCTCGATAATATAATATCAAAAAATGTAACTATTTTCAATATTAAAAAGGAGGACAAAGTCCTCCTGTAGCTTATAAGCCATGTTCTGTTCCTTGCGGTGGTAGCTATTTATCTACGATTAATCGTCCCTATCTTACTTTTATTCGCTTAATAGAGCTCCCCTACCATAATTTGGGTTTCTAGCTTGCGGGGTTTACCAACGTTTCATTTCTTCGTTTCCAAAGACATCGTTTCTGTGGCACTTTAGAGAATACACCATATCAAAGACTTAGGCTTCTTCCGCCGTCACCTAAAGGTGCCTGACCTTATTTATTAAATCAGCACAAACACTACAATCATCTCAGATTGTGCTAGCATGGACTTTCCTAACACTATGTGCTCAGCTACCAAGCTACATAAATATTATATAGAAATATGATTAAAAATCAAGAATAATATATTTATTTTGTTTAAAAATCATTGTTTTATTCAATAGTAACGCTTGATGCACTTTCTGTATAAGTAATCTTCTTTTCACTATTTCCAATTCCATTAATCATATAGTTTTCTTTACCATCAATAAGATTTATTCTCAATGTAGCTGCAGATAAATCAAAATGAGCACTATTATTTACTTTAGACTCAAAATTTATTGTTGAAGCACTACCATTTAAATATAATGTATCAATAGTTGAAGAATTAATTTTTAATGTTGCGGCGCTAAAATCACAATTTACATTTCCTAAATTTACATTTGTCATTGTAGAAGTAGCTGCATTAATATCAAAAGTACCATTAGCTATAGTTACATTTTCTAATTTATTAGTAGAGGCATTAAATTCAAATTTACCATCTGTTATTTCAATATCATTTAATTTAAAGCTTCCTGCATTCATTTTTATATCTAAATCATAAGCTTTATTATTAGGTACTTCAATTACAAATTCTTCATTTGCCTTTGCATACATTGAAAATAGATTGACCATAAAAACCTTTTGATACCAAAAGCTTGGTTCATTTTGAATTGTTAAAGTATTATTTGAAACATCAAAATTATACTTAAAATTTGAAACCTCTTTGCCCTTTACATAAATATCTTCTCTATCAACTGCTTTTATTAATACATTATCAATACTACAATCATATTTAATTGTAGTGATCTCACCACTAAAAGATTTTTCAACATTAGTTAAATCCTCATTTGAGATATTCTTTATCTTAAAATCATTTTTGATTAATACTCCCATTACCATGGCACTACCAATAATAACAGAAACTACACCCAAAATAATACAGCCCTTGAATTTCATATTAATTACCTCCCACTAATACTTTTGAAATTGATTTGAATGTTTTTTTAGTAGCTATAAAAATAAGCTTTGCAATCTTAAATATAATTGGAGAAATAATAAACATTACTCCTAATACGGCTATACCTACACCAATAATAATAATTGCTTGATTAATATTTACTGCAATAGATATTAATCCATATATTATTGAAAACACTCCAGCAACTCCAAGACCAATTTCAATTCCTACTGCAGTACAGATTAATGCAAAATATACTGAAAACAATACAATCCAAAATGGAAAAAATATTATTATAGATAAAATCTTACCTAAAACATTACTATCGCTTTCTTTATTCTTTTTAGCTTCATAGGTTTCTTCAGCAATAATTTTACTATCACTATCTCTATTTGCCTTTCTAACGATATCATCAATATCTTCTAGCATATCAATAGCCTCTTCTTCTGAAACATCATTCTTATCCATCATGTCTTCAATTAATTCATCATAATAATTTATGATATCTTCTTTATCCTTTGATTTGATTCTTTTATTCAAAATCCTTAAAAACTCTCTCTTCTTCATTATTTTTTTCTCCTCTTAATAAAATTAATAACCATATCAATTTCCTTCCATTCATCTAAGAAGCTTTTTATCTTATCAATTCCTTGATTAGTTATTTCATAATACTTTCTTGTTCTCCCATTATATTCCCTATTAAAGGTTTTCAGACAATTTGATGCCTCAAGCCTTTTTAATATTGGATATAAGGTCGATTCCGATATCTCAATTATTTCTGATAAATCAGATATTATCTTATATCCATATGATGGAGCATCGCTTATAGTTGCAAGTACACAGACCTCAACTATACCCTTTTTCATTTGCGCATTCATCAGTTTACCAAAATAAATATATGTATATATTACATTTATTTACAATATCCTTCCTTAAATTTTAAATAATATGTATTTTTAATACTATGCATTACATAGTATTAATATGCAAAATAATACAATTTCCCATTTGCACAGCAATAGTATACTATGTAATCCGAGGTATGTCAATACCTAAATATATTTTTTTAACTAGATAATAAAAAAAAGAGAATCACATTAAATAAAATATGATTCTCAATTAATTATTAATTATTCAGCTTCTTTGTTATGAAATTTTTTTTGAGCATCCTTTAATGCATCCTTACGTGATAAGTCAATTCCCTTATCACTAACATTGATACATTTAACAATAATTTCATCATTTAAAGATACTACATCTTCAGGCTTTTCTACTCTATCTAATGCTAGCTTAGAAATATGACATAAACCTTCACAGCCTTCCCAAAGCTTTACAAATACACCATATTTTTCAATACGTATAACTGTACCAGTATAAATAGCACCTAATTCTACATCTCTGACAGAATCTAGAATATATTTTAAGCATGATGAAGCCACATTCATATCTGAATGCATTACAAATACTCTACCATCTTGTTCTAGATCAATCTTAACATTATCGAATTTTTCGATTGTAGCATTAATAGTCTTTCCACCAGCACCAATTACATCCTTAATCTTATCTGGATTAATTGTTGCAGTAACAACCTTAGGAGCATATTTAGATAATTCAGGTCTAACCTCACTAATTGTTGTTGCCATATGATCAAGAATCTGCATACGGCCACGCTTAGCTTGTTCTAGAGCTTCCTTTAATATTTGATAAGTAATACCTCTAACCTTAATATCCATTTGAAGAGCTGTAATTCCCTCACGAGTACCAGCAACCTTGAAATCCATATCTCCTAAATGGTCTTCCATACCTTGAATATCAGTTAATATTGTATAATGATCATCATCAGTCATAATTAATCCCATTGCAATACCAGCAACAGGGGCTTTAATAGGTACACCTGCAGCCATTAAAGCTAAAGTACCAGAACAAATTGTAGCTTGTGATGAAGAACCATTAGATTCTAAAATTTCTGATACAACACGAATTGTATAAGGGAATTCCTCTTCAGATGGAATAACATATGATAATGCTCTTTCACCTAGGGCACCATGACCAATTTCACGACGACCAGGAGCTCCATATCTACCAGTTTCACCAACTGAAAATTGAGGGAAATTATAATGAAGCATAAATCTCTTATTTTCTTCATTTCCTAATCCATCAATAATTTGATTATCATTTAATGAACCTAGAGTAACAGTACCTAATGATTGAGTTTGACCACGTGTAAATAATGCAGAACCATGAACTCTAGGTAAAACATCTACTCTTGATGATAAAGGACGAATTTCATCAACCTTTCTTCCATCAGGTCTAATCTTATCTACAGCTATCATTCTTCTTACTTCACCATGAAGTATTTCATCTAAAGTATATTGAACATGCTTAAGATATTCTGCTTTTGCTTCAGTATCTAAAACCTTAATTCCTTCTACTTCTTTAATGAAATTCTTTTCATTAAAATGTGCTAATGTTTCAGCATTAACATCATCAATTGCTTGATAACGTTCAAGCTTATCTTCAATACGAATAGCCTTAATTAATTTTTCTTCAGCATATTCCTTTACAAGAGCTTCAATTTCAGGGTTAACATGGAATAATTCTACTTGATATTTTTCCTTACCACATTCTTTTACAATTTCCTCTTGGAATTCACATAGCTTTTGAATTTCAGCATGACCAAATTTCAAAGCCTCCCACATATCATCCTCTGATACAAATCTCGCACCAGCCTCAACCATGTTAATAGCCTTATGAGTACCTGCAACAGTTAAATTAATATCTGATACTTCTAATTGTTCTGGAGTAGGGTTAATAATTAATTCACCATTAATCTTACCTACAACAACACCAGCTATAGGTCCTTCAAAAGGAATGTCAGAAATCATTAATGCAATAGATGATCCAATCATAGCTGCCATAGCAGTTGAACAATCAGGATCACTAGATAATACAGTATTAATTACTTGAACCTCATTTCTAAATCCATCAGCAAATAATGGACGAATAGGTCTATCAATTAATCTTGAAACTAATGTTTCATGTTCTGAGGCTCTACCCTCACGTCTTAAAAATCCACCAGGTATTTTTCCTGCAGCATATAGCTTTTCTTGATATAATACCATTAGCGGGAAGAAATCTGCGGTTGATGCTACATTATTAGACACAGCTGCTGATAAAACCGTAGAGTCTCCATATCTAACTAAACAAGCACCTGAAGCTTGCTTAGCCACTTCTCCAATTTCAATCACAAGAGGACGTCCTGCCCAATTGTATTCGAAGCGTTTTACTTCACTCATTTTAATTCTCCTTAATTTTTCTCTCTTTTTCTTATTATTCAAACATATTAATTATACCACAATGAATTAAAAATTCTACAAAAATAGAAATTTTTTATAAAAATAAAAGAAGGAATCGAAATTCCTTCTTAAATTCATGATTAACGACGTAATCCTAGGCTAGCAGTTAATTCTTCGTAAGCCTTTAAGTCATTCTTCTTTAAGTATGCAAGTAAGCTCTTTCTATGACCAATCTTAATCATAAGACCACGCTTAGAGTGGAAATCATGAATATGAGTAGCAAAATGCTCATTTAATTGGTTGATTTCAGCTGTTAAAATAGCAACTTGAACTTGAACAGAACCAGTATCCTTGCTATCCTTACCATACTTTGCAATAATTTCTTGCTTAACTTCTTTTGATAAAGCCATCTTTTTCATCCTCCTAAAATTATTATTAAATCTATTTGCGTAGAAGTCGATTGAGGATATCGAACCACCAGGCAAAAGACCTTTTTTATTATAAACTATTATTATAGTATTTTCAAGTATAATTTGTTTTATTTTGTATAATTTACATCACTTGCTAATAATAGGCATTTATTTTTATCTATAACTAATTGTTTTTTTAAATCATCTAAGGAATCAAACTTATGCTCTGGTCTAATTCTATCTACAAAGAAAATTTCAACATTTTCTCCATAAATATCTTCATCAAGATTAAAAACATTAACCTCCATTTTAATTCCTTCAGAGAAATTATAAGTAGGATTATGGCCAATATTACACATACCTAAATACACAATTCCATCTATTTTAACATTGACAAAATAAACTCCATTTTCCGGTAACAAATAATTTCTATAATCAATATTAGCTGTAGGGAATCCTATTAATCTTCCTTTTTGACTTCCATATTTTACATTACCTCTTATAGAAAAGGTTCTTCCTAATAATCTATTTGCTTCTTTAACATTACCACTAGTAATTAACTCTCTAATATAGGTTGATGATACTCTTACACCATCAAATATATATTTTTTCACCTCATAAAATTCAAATTCTTTTGCTAAATCTCTAATATCACCCTCAGCACGTCTTGCGAAGGTAAAATCATAACCACATACACAAGCTCTAATGTTCATAAATTTTAAATGCATCATAAATTCTTCTTTAGGCATTTGAGCTATTTCATCATTAAATTCTATTACAATTAGATAATCTATACCCATTCTGGCTAAAATATCCTGTTTATGCTCAAGTGGAGTAATTAATGGATAGTTTTTTATCTTTTTTAAAAATACTGATGGATGAGGATACAAGGTTAATACTGCTGATTTATATCCATGTCTTTTACATTCTGATATAAGCTTTTGATGTCCTAAATGTACTCCATCAAAATTACCTATTGCTGCACATACAGGCTCTGATAGGGGTTCGAACTTTTTATCCTTTATAAATATTGTTTTCATAGCTTCACCTACTTTAATATTAATATTGGCTTATATTTATATTTTAAAATTGGCTCATATATGGCTATTATATCATTTTTATTCGAAACATAAAAGCATTTATCAGTTTGAATTTGTCTTTCATCTAATAAAACTCCATTTTTCACTAATTTAGCAATATAATCATTTACTTCTAATATATCTAAATTTACAAATTTTGATATTGGAATAATGTCACTAATAGATAATTCCTCAATTTTTTTAGAATTATCAATACTCAATTTACCAATATTAGTACGTCTTAAATCCTTTAATATAGCTTTACCATTTAAATACTCACCTAAATCTCTAGCTAAGCTTCTAATATAAAACCCTTTAGATACATGTAAATATATATCAATATAATAAATATCATCTTCTAAAATTAAATCAGATAGTATTTTATAATCTAATAATTCTACATTTCTTTCCTTTAGCTCTACTTCTTTATTTTCTCTTTGATATTCATAGAGTTTTTTCCCATTAACCTTAATAGCACTTGTTAATGGTGGGATTTGAGTCTTTTTAGCTTTTAAATACTCTAAGCCACTTATAATATCATTAATATTTACATTATCCATTTTATAATGTGTTATATTTGATGTATCCATATCTAAAGTATCAGAATCAAGACCTATCGCAATAGTAGCTATATAGCATTTTTCATCATAATCAAAAAGCTTAACAAGCTTTGTAGCTTTGTTGCAGCATATTAACATTAAACCTGTTGCGTTAGGATCTAAAGTACCACAATGACCAACCTTATCAAGATTTAATTGATATTTAATTTTATTACATAATGAAAAGCTAGTAATTCCTTTTGGCTTATCTACTAATAAAAAACCATCCATAAATTCTCCTATATATTATCATCTTTAGAATATATTACTAATAGTCTTCCTTCTTTTATTGTAACATATGAATCATTTGAATTTATTTCATTTGAAATACATAAAGGATCATTATTTTTTAATTGATAGCTATCTAATGGATAACTAAAGCCCTTTAAACTAATTATCGAAGAATCAGTCAAAGAGAAAAATGAAATAAATTTATAATTACATCTTGGCTTAAAGCTTTCTGTTTTTGTTTCAATTAATGAATTATCATCCATAATTATTAAATTAGGATGATTCTTTAATTGAATTATATTGGCAATAAAATGCTCAATTCTTTTTCCTTGAATACCACCTAATATGATAATTTCATCATTATTATCACATAAATCTAGGGCTTCATCTGTATCAGTTTTATCTTTAATACTATTTAATTTTATTATTTTTTTAGTAAATAATTTAATAGTATCAAGCATTGAAGGATTAATTGAATCAAAATCTCCAATCGCAATATCCATATGAATATTATTTAAAGCTGCAATATATGCTCCCTTATCTACTCCAATTATGAAACTATTTTCTATTATATTTTTATCTATATTAATTATATTAGATAATATTAATACTCTTCTCATAATAAATATATTTGTTTAGCCCATTTTAATAAACTATAGCTATTTATTCCTCCATCGATTTTTGATACTAAGCTACCATTTTTTATTATTGCATAGCTAGGTATTCTATTAATTGAATATTTCTTTTTTAAATACGGATATTTTGTTGTATTTATTTTAATAATATTTATATTTTTTATTTCATTTGATAATTTTTCTATTAATTCTTTTGAAATATTACAAGAATTATTCCATGAAGCATAAAAATAATAAATACCTAATTCATTCAAATCAAAACTTTCCTTATATTCAATAATCAAGCTATCCCTCTTTATATTATTTTAAATATACGATGGTAACTCCATTTAATCCTTCACCCTCTTGGCCATAGCGATAACTCTTAACAAAACTACAATTCTTTAAATAATCCTGAACTGCTTTTCTTACTGCGCCAGTACCAAAGCCATGAATAATTGTAACTTGAGTTAAATTTCCTAATAATGCTTGATCTAGATATTGATCCATTAAATAAGAAACCTCTTCTGCTCTTTTTCCTCTTAAATCTAAGGATAATTGACAATTAGATTTTGGATTATAGCCTGATAATTTTGTTTCCTTTTTCTTCTTTTCAACTGGCTTTGCAGAAAGCTGCAATTCTTTTTTATCAAAATCCATTGCAAATTGACCGATATTTACTGTATATCGATTCTTTTTAATTTTTGATATTGTTCCATATTTATCATAAGGCTTAACATAAACAAAATCACCCTCATGTAATTCCTCATCAAATACCTCTGTATCTGATTCCTTTACATTAAGGTTAGAAACCTTATGCTTAATTGAAGCAAGCTCATGTTCTTTAAAAGATTCACTACTCATATTCTTAATTTCTGTAATTAAAGTTGTAGCTTCTTCTTTTGCTTCAGCTATTATTGTTTTTGCTTCTTTTTTAGCATCATTAATAATTTTATCAGTACGTTTAACTAAATCAAGTTTTTCTTGTTTCAATTGATTTACCATACCCTCGTACATTTCTATTTTATGTGCTAACTCCTCTTCTTTATGTCTTAAAGAGTTCATTTCTTCTTCTAAATTTCCAATTAAAAGAGAAGATTCAGTTTTAGTATTATCTAATTGTTTTTTGCTTTCTGCAATTATTTTTTGATTTAATCCTAAACGTGAGGCTATTTCAATTGCGTTTGATCTACCATGTACACCTATTAATAGCTTATAAGTAGGCATTAATGTTTCATTATTAAATTCTACTGAAGCATTTATAATTGAATCATAATTATATGCATAGCTTTTTAATTCTGAATAGTGAGTAGTAGCTATTACCTTAGCTCCACTATCCTTTAAATATTCAATTATTGCAATTGCAATTGAGGAACCTTCCTTAGGGTCTGTACCACTTCCAAGTTCATCTAATAAGACTAATGATTTAAAGCTAACATCATTTATTATTGAAACTATTTTCTTCATATGAGAAGAGAATGTAGATAAAGATTGTTCAATGGATTGCTCATCTCCTATATCAGCTACAATTGAATCAAAATAAGCAAATGTAGAATCCTTACTTGCTGGTACCATTAATCCTAAATAGGCCATCATATGAAGTAAGCCTGTAGTTTTTAAGGCTACTGTTTTTCCTCCAGTATTAGGTCCTGTAATAATTATTACTTGATATTTATTACCTAAATCAATATCAATTGGAACACATATATTTGAATCTATTAATGGATGCTTAGCTTTTTTTATAGAAAAAGCTTGGCTATCTAATACATTTGCAGGATAATAATCTCTATCCTTTCCATATAATGCTTTAGCATATATAATATCTAAATTTGTTAATGCTTCTAAATTTTCTAATAATTCATCTGCTTCACTTGCCACTAATAAAGATAAATTCTTTAATATTATTTGAATTTCCTTTTTTTCTTTTTCATGAAAATTATCAATTTGATTTGCAGTTTCTAATGTTGCCTCTGGTTCAATATAAAGAGTTGTATTAGAGCTTGAAACATCATGAATTACACCCTTAAAGGTATTTTTATATTCAATTTTTACTGGAAGACACATTCTTCCATCTCTTAATACAATAAGACTTTCTGTTAATTGGGAAGCACGAGTTTGAAGTAATTCTTGTAATTTACTTCTTAATCTATTTTCAAGTGAATTTAGACTTCTTCTAATTGTAAAGAGCTCTTTTGATGCATTATCTAATACCTTTCCATCCATAGATATTGCAAGTGTAATATTTGTTTTTAGGGTTTGAAATTGATGTAATTTTGTTAAATAGGGTTTTAAATAAGGATAATCAAACTTAATTAAATCTAATGATTTAAAATATTTTTCAACATTTGTACCACAATCAATTAAGCCTACAACTCTAAGTAATTCCTCTTCATTTAATATACCATAGGCTTTGGCTCTTAAAATACTATTTTTAATATCATATAAACCACCTAGGGGAATATCTGATAATTTTACAATCGCATCAAAAGCATTTGAGGTTTCACCTTGAAGGTTACAAATCTCCTCATAATCATTTGGAAATGATAAATTTAATATTTTTTCTTTTGCATAATTTGTTTTTGCATAGCTAGAAACTAAATCAAGTATTTTGTTTAGCTCTAATGTTTTTATATCGTACATAAAATACCTCTTTAAAGAAAATATAGGCTAAGCCTATATTTTATAATTCTATTGAATTAAATAAATTGTTAATGAAATAATTATATGTAATAATATTATTTCCATATACATCTGTATCTGAATCTACAAATTCATATTCACACTCATTAACAACCATAATTAGTGATTTTGCATCAGGATAAATAATAAAAAGCTTTCTAGGTTTTTTACCATTTTTTTCCTTTTTAATATCTAAACGAATTAATTCTTCATTTTCTTTAACTTCTTTTTTATTTTCTATTCCTATGTTTTTTCCATAATTCCATTTCAATGCAGAATTAATACAAATATCTTCATTATTTAAATTAGGAATAACCTTAATATAATATTGATATTTATTTGAAGTTAAAATGTAATCATATACTTCATTTGAAATTTTTTCATATGAATATTTATTATTACTTTGTTCTACTAATTGTTTTAAGGCATCATTTACTTCAATATTCATTCTATCAATTATTCTTTTCTTTTTTACAGAATGAATAATAATTAAAATAATTATTAATAGAACTATAACAACCATAATTATAATTAAAAAATTTATAAGTAGCTCCATATATATTCCTACTTTCTTTTTAGGTAATTATATATTAATAGAATAATAATTATTGAATATATAATTACCGCTATTATAATTGCTATTAAGCCTATTTTTATAAATAGCTCATTAGTTTCTAATGCTCCAAAAATAATAAAAATAGAGGCAAAGGCTAATAAAATAAAACCAAATGAAAGAGATATAATCCAATTAAGCTTTGTTTTCATGTAAACCCTTATTAATAATATTTTCTACCATATGACCTAAATCAGTAGTATTTAAATCTTTATATTCCTCTTTTGAAATTGAAGGATGAATAATAAGCTTCATATTTTTCTTTTTATTTCTTTTAACCTTTGATGAAAAAGAAGAACCAATAATAGTAATAGGTACTATTTTTGCCTCTGATTTAGTTGCTAGCTTATAGGCACCGGCTCTAAGATTTACCATTTCTTCAGTATCTCTTGATTTTATTCCTCCTTCTGGGAATATTATTAAAGGAAGTCCTTCTTTTACCTTTTTAATTGCTACAAGCATAGCCTTAACTGCCTCTCTATCGTTATCTCTATCCATAGGTACAGCATTAAAGGTTTTTGCTAAAAGCTTCATAAACCAATGATTAAACAAAGTTTTCTTTCCAATTGCTGAAATTCTTCTATTTAAACCATAATATATTAGCATTGGGTCTAAATTTGATTTATGATTAGCGTAAATAACATATTTTTCATCCTCAGTAGGAAGATTGTCTAGGTTTTCTACTTTTAAATTAATATGATAGAATGCAAGCCAAATCCAACAAGCATTTCTTAATAGCATATGCTTAAATTTATTTTTGGGTTTTGAATTTTGAAGAATTAATAGGATTAATAATACTAATAAAACGAATAATAATGCCCCTAAAATTACTCCAAGGAATGTCCATAAGAACCAAAACCATGGAGATAGTGGAATAAATATAAATGGTATCATTGATATTAATATTAAAAATATTAATGCTAAAATTAAAACCATTATTTCACCCTCTTATATAATGTATATCTAACCTTATCTGTGTTATTTTCCCATTCTAAATTAAATTGATTAAAATCTATTTCAGGGAAATATCTATCTCCCTTGTGAGTGCCTTTAATAAATGAAATATATAATTCATCTGCATAAGGTAAGCATATCTTATAGATTGTAGCACCACCTACAACCCATAAATCCTCATTAACATTTTCTAAGAAATTATTGATGTCAAAAATTACTTCTGCATCTTTTAAATTTAAATTTTTATCTAATGTTGCTACAAAAATTTTACCATATGGTAAGGGCTTATCCTTATAATATCCTTTTAAAGAAAAATAAGTAACATCACCCATAAGTACTGTTTGCCCTTTAGTTTTAGATTTATAATACAATAAATCCTCTTTTATATGCCAAGGGATTCTATCTCCATCTCCAATAAGATGAGATTCATCCATAGCCCAAATCATTTTAATCATTATACTGCCACCTTACCCTTTATTCCTTTATGAGGATTATAATTTTCAAGTTCAAAATCCTCATACTTAAAATCATAAATTGATTTTACATTAGGATTAATTTTCATAGTTGGAAGTGCTCTAGGCTCTCTTGATAATTGGGTATTAATTTGTTCAAGATGATTTAAATAAATATGAGCATCACCAATTGTATGAACAAATGTTCCATATTTTAAACCACAAACCTGAGCTATCATCATTGTAAATAAAGAGTAGCTTGCAATATTAAAAGGTACTCCTAAAAATACATCTGCACTTCTTTGGTATAGTTGACATGATAGTTTTCCATCATTTACATAAAATTGCATAAAACAATGACATGGAGGTAAAGCCATTTGATTTATTTCAGCTGGATTCCATGCTGAAATAATTAACCTACGACTTGTTGGATTAGTTTTAATTTGATTAATTAGCTCTTCTAATTGATCAACGCCACCAAAATTTCTCCATTGTTTGCCATATACTGGGCCTAATTTTCCCCATTTTTCTGCGAATTCTTCACTTTCCTTTATTTTTTCTGCAAATTCTTCAATTGTTTCGCCTTTATATTCAGCTGATTTTTGATATGAAGCAAAAGGCCAATCATTCCAAATACGAACCCCATTATCAACCAAATACTTGATATTAGTATCACCACTTATAAACCATAAAAGTTCATGAATAATACTTTTTAAATGAACTCTTTTAGTAGTTAATAATGGGAATCCCTCTTCTAAATTAAAACGCATTTGATAACCAAAATAAGAAATAGTACCAGTACCAGTTCTGTCATCCTTTTTTGTACCCTTTTCTAAAATAGTTTTACATAAATTTAAATACTCATACATACTAATCACCTAGTAGTAATTATATAATATTTATTGTCTAAAAACAAGAAAAAACGGAATACTAAATAGATATCCCGTCAATCCTTTTATTCTGTATCAATTGGAGCTTCTTCTATATTTTCTGACTCATTTACTTTTTTATCTAGCTTATCATAGCTTCCTTTATTTGAAAAAGCAATAATTCTTTCTCCATATAATTCAGTTGTATGATAGGTCTTATCAGATATTTCCATTTTCTTTGTAACCATACGACCCTTTATTGCAACCTTAGCACCTTTTTTTAGACATTCCTTGGCAACATCAGCTACAAATTCCCAGCAAGATACTCGAAAATAATCAGTATTATAGCCTCCTTCTGAATTTTGGAAGTCTCTTTGGACTGCGAGGTTAAGGTTTACGACTTTTTTTCCATCTCCAACTTCCAATAATTCAATATCATTTGTAACAACTCCGACTAACATGAAATAGTTGTACACAATCATATCCTCCTTTCGAGGTTATAATATCAAACAACTAAAAAAATATAAAATTTCTAATTTAGAAATTATTTTAATTGAATAAAAATTTTTATAAAAAAATTAAATTTTTGCAATAATTTGTAGTATTTAAACTATTAATCTTATACTATTTTGTAAAAATATATATTTTTATATGTTTATAAGACAAATTAAAAGGATTAGCATAAACTAATCCTAATTATAAAAATTATTTTGCGAATCTTGCAACATCAAGATTAACTACTAATCCCTTTTGAGGAGAAATAATATGGTTAGCTATTTCTTGACCATATACTCCCTTTTCAACTGCATCCCAAGATTTTTCCTTTAGAACCTTGAATTCAACAATTTCACCTGGATCCATCATTTTTGTAATTGTAAAAATACCTTTTTCATCCTTTTTCATTTCAACTGCATTATTAACATTCCATGCTCCTAATGCCTTTGAGGAACCAATAATGAATAATTGTGAAGCTGCTGCAGTTTCTACCTTGATTTCAACCTTTACTGCCATATGAATACCTCCATTTGTATATTTATTATACTACAATAAAATAAGTATAACAATATTATTTTGCAAGCTCTAAGGCAATTTTCATCATATTATGGAATGAATTTTGACGTTCTTCTGCACTTGTTACTTCATGAGTAACAAATGAATCAGATATAGTTAAAAGGCATGCAGCCTTTTTTCCTAAGGCTTTAGCATTTGCAAATAATGCAAAGCTTTCCATTTCAACAGCCTTACAGCCATTATCATCATGCATTCTCTTCCATAAATCTTTATCTTCACCGTAGAAAACATCACTAGAATGAATTCTTGCAGGTTTCAACTCAATATTAAGCTTTTCAGCTATTTTAGTTAGTTTATTATTTAGAGATTTTGTACTTTTTTGAACATGACCTCTCATATTAAAAGCAATTTTGGCATAAGAAGATTCAGAATAGGCTTCATTAACTAACACTGTATCATAAACATTGAAATTAGCATCATAGCTTCCAGCAGAACCAATTCTAACAATTTCATCTACTCCATAGAAGCTAAATAATTCATAAGAATAAATTCCAATAGAAGGCATTCCCATACCAGAACCCATTACACTGATTCTTTTTCCTTTATAATATCCAGTAAATCCTAAAATATTTCTTGTTGAAGTAAAACAAATTACATCAGTTAAAAAATTATCTGCAATATATTTAGCACGTAGTGGGTCTCCAGGCATTAATACAGTTTTTGCGATTAATGAAGGATCATTACATGCTATATGAGGTGTAGGTATATTACTCATTTTCTTCCTCCATTATTTTAACACCAGCAGAGCATCCTATTCTTGAAGCTCCAGCTGCTATCATTTTTTCAAATTGTTCCTTATCTCTAATGCCTCCAGAGGCCTTAACCTTAGCCTTACCATCAACAGCATCATACATAAGCTTTACATCATGCTCTGTTGCACCACCACTACCAAAGCCAGTAGAGGTTTTAACGTAATCAGCTCCAGCCTTAACTGCAAGCTTACATGCTTCTATTTTTTCCTCATCAGTCAAATAACAAGTTTCAATAATTACCTTAACTAATACACCATTAGCGGCACTAACACAAGCCTTAATATCATTATAAACATAATCATAATCTTTACTTTTTAAGGCTCCAATATTAATTACCATATCAACCTCATCAGCTCCATCAGCTATGGCTTGAGTAACCTCAAAGGCCTTTACACTAGTAGCATTAGCACCCAAAGGGAAGCCAATAACTGTACACACATCTACATCAGAGCCTAATAAAAGATCATGAGCAAAGCTAACATGGCAAGGATTTACACATACTGATGAAAAATGATATTTATTAGCCTCAGCACATAAATTTAAAATATCTGTCTTTGTAGCTGTTGCCTTAAGTATAGTGTGATCAATATATTTTGATTTCTCCATTTTTATTCCTTTCTAAATATCTAGTATTTGTTCTAGTGTTAATCTACTGAAGCTAGTATTTGGAGAAGGGAAATGCTCCTTAGTTAATATCTTATGTAGCTTCTTAGTAAATTTAGCATCAACAATTTTTATAGCTCCAAAGCCGTCTATTGATCTAAACATCTTGTCTGCTTTAGCATAAACCTCATTCATAGGAATATATCTAGATACCTTACCATCATCAAGCTTGATTATTTCTACTGAAGGTGGGACTATAAATTCAGAGGAACCATCCCATTCAATCGCAACATAAGCAGTTCTTGACTTTTCAGTCTTTAGAAAAATATAATTTGAAACTACTACGTTTTGATCTTTTAATGATAATTCAAGCTTCTTACGTTTTTGTAAATAGCTACAAACCTGAGATAATGTTTGAGAATCTAATCTATTGTAGCTTGCAAGCTTTTCAGGATATCTATCAGCATATGCTTTTTTTACAGCACCAAAATATTTAATTAAATCAGGACGACGGAATGAATAGACAGCTGCAGGTGGATAAACATAAATTAAGAATCTAAATTTCTTGCAAATTTCTTCAATAATATCAAGAAGAATTTCAACTGCGTAATTTGATAGAGTAACATCAAATTCAACATAAAAATTTACATCGAAAAATTTAGGATCTAATCTATCAAGATTTGGTACCTGCGAAGTTTGAGCCATAACAAATTTTGCATCAAAATTCAAGACTGAGTGGTGGTACTTATAGACGTAATTACCTCTTCCATCAGATGCCTCCTCCGCTTGAATATTCGGAGTATCTCTTAAAAATGTCATTAAATCAGTTTTTCCGTAGGCTCTTTCCCCTTCTTTTAAGAAATAATAACGAAAGTCCATTCCTCCACCACCTTTTATATGAATTGTATCATTTTTTTAACACAATGTCAAAAAAGATTACTTTTTAAGAATAGCTTGACATCTTGGACATAATTCGTCCTCATTGATGAATGGTACAATCATCCAGCATCTTGAGCAGGTATGTCCTTCTGCTGGAGTAACTAATACATCAAATTTATCTCCATCCTTAAATTCTAATTGAGAAACAATTAACAACTGCTTTGCAGTATCCTTAATTGAATCAAATACTTCATTTGCTTCTTTATCAAGTGTAATTGTTAGCTTAGCATTAAAGCTCTTACCAATTACCTTATTACTTCTTGCATCCTCTAATGCCTTTAATACAACATCACGATACTTCATAAACTTATCAAATTGAGCTTCTAATTTCAAATCTAAATTACTATCTGCATTTGGCATATCAGTTAAATAAATATCTTCTGCCTCTTTATATGCTAATGTATCATACGCTTCAGAGGTTGTATGAGGTAAAATTGGTGATAATAATTTTAATAAAGCTAATAAAATTTGATAGAATACTGTTTGAGTTGATAATCTAACATTACTCTTAGGATCTTCAATATATAAAATATCCTTTGTAAAATCTAAATAAAATGCTGATAAGGTATTTGCAATATATGAATTTGTTAAACGATAAACCTCACCAAAATCAAAATTATCATAATCATTCTTAATTTCACTAATGAATCTTTGAAGCTTAATCCACATATATTTATCTACTTCTTCAAGCTTATCATAGCTTAATGAATCCTTAGGATTAAAATCAGAGGTATTAGTTAATAAGAATCTTAAAGTATTTCTTATCTTACGATATGACTCAGAAACTTGCTTTAAAATATCTTTTGATAATGGCATATCGGCACGATATTCAACTGAGGCAACCCATAAACGTAGGATATCAGCACCTGATTGATTGCATACATCATTAGGGTCTACAGTATTTCCTAATGATTTAGACATTTTTCTTCCTTGTCCATCAAGAGTGAAACCATGAGATACTACTGTTTTATAAGGTGCAACTCCTGTAGTAGCTACTGCAGTAATAATTGATGAATTGAACCAACCACGATATTGGTCACTACCCTCTAAATATAAATCAGCTGGATATTTAATTCCTCTTCTATTTAATAGCATATAGCTTGAGCCTGAATCAAACCATACATCCATAATATCATTTTCCTTACGGAAGATACCATTAGGGCTTCCTTTATGAGTATATCCTTCTGGTAATAAATCCTTAGCTTCACGTAAAAACCAAATATTAGAACCATATTCACCAAATAAATCAGCAACATGAGCTAAAACCTTTTGATCTAAAATCTCAGTTCCATCCTCAGCATAGAATACTGGAATAGGAACACCCCAAGCTCTTTGACGAGAAATACACCAATCATGTCTATCCTTGATCATATTACTAATTCTAATTTCACCCCATTTAGGATTCCAATTAACTTTAGAAATTTCAGATAGTATTTGATCTTTAATTGGATCAATAGATGCAAACCATTGTGGAGTAGCCCTAAAGATAACTGGCTTTTTAGTTCTCCAATCATGAGGATAGCTATGAACAATTGGATCTAATAATAATAAGCTTCCACATTCCTCTAAATCTTTAATAATTACATCCTCTGAATCTTCATAGAATAAACCAGCATATTTACCAGCTGCTTCAGTTTGATAACCCTTTTCATTTACAGCAACCATAATATCTAAGCCATATTCTTTACCAGCTAAATAGTCCTCTTCACCATATCCTGGAGCGATATGTACAAAACCAGTACCATCTGTTGTAGTAACATAATCAGCATTAATAACTGGTTGGATTCTTCCATATAATGGATGTTTATATTTTAATGATAATAATTCACTACCCTTCTTATATCCTAAAACTTTAACATTAGTTAAAGAAAGCTTAGTAGTTAATGATTCTAATAAATCACTTGCACAAATTAATTTACCCTTATTAGATTCAAATACCACATAATCAACTACAGGACCAGCAGCTATAGCTAAATTACAAGGTAATGTCCATGGAGTAGTTGTCCAGATCATAACCTCTGCATTTTCTAAAATTCCTTCTCCATTAACAAGAGGAAATTTAAAATAAATTGCCTTTGAAGTAATATCCTTATATTCAATTTCAGCCTCTGCAAGTGCAGATTCACTAGATGGTGACCAATATACTGGCTTTAATCCTTTATATATTAAACCCTTTTCAGCCATTTTAGCAAATACTAAAATTTGATCACGCTCAAAATCATGTTGTAAAGTAATATAAGGATGTTCAAAATCACCTAATACTCCTAATCTCTTAAATCCAGCCTTTTGTTTTTCAACCTGCTCATAAGCGTATTTTTCACATAAGCTTCTAAACTCATGTAGCGGCATACTCTTACGAGAAACTCCCTTCTTTTGAAGAGCATTTTCAATTGGAAGACCATGTGTATCCCATCCAGGAATATATTGAGCTTTATAGCCATTCATATTTTTATATCTTACAACAAAATCCTTAAGAATTTTATTTAGTGCATGACCTAAATGAATATTACCATTAGCATATGGAGGTCCATCATGTAATGTATATTCTCTTTTTCCTTCATTCTTTCTAATTACTTTATTATAAAGATCCATATCCTCCCATTTTTTTTGGATTAATGGTTCCTTATTAGTTAAATTACCACGCATTTCAAATGTAGACTTACCCATAAATAGAGTATCTTTATAATCTTTCATAAAATCAATCCTTTCTATAATAAAAAAAAAGTCCTAGAATTTAACATTCTAAGGACGAATTATCGCGGTACCACCTTAGTTCTATACATAAATATAGCACTCATTTCTCTTAACGCGAGCCACGGGTATTCATTTCCTAATACCTATTCATCCAGTGATCAAAATAATACTATTATATTAGCTTTCACCAATGCTAACTCTCTGTAATAAATCATATTATTTACTTTGGAATCCTTATATTTGATATACTCTTCTATTTTACAATATAAAATATTAATTGTAAAGAAATAATTTTTTAAAAACTATGACATAAAAGAAGCAATTACAATTAAAAAAATAGTATTTCTAATCTAAAAAGGTATAAGCATTTTATAATATTATTACTTATACCTCTTTATTATTAATTATTAGCTGCTAATATTTTCTGAACATAATTAA
>CAMEJG010000013.1 GCA_945919465.1 uncultured Anaeroplasma sp.
AGCACTTGACTGTTAATCAAGGTGTCGTAAGTTCGAGTCTTACAGCGGGCGCCATCTTGGAGGACTAGCTCAGTTGGGAGAGCATCTGCCTTACAAGCAGAGGGTCAGCGGTTCGAGCCCGTTGTCCTCCACCATTCTAAATATAAATGCCGAAATAGCTCAATTGGTAGAGCAACTGACTTGTAATCAGTAGGTTGAGGGTTCGATTCCTTTTTTCGGCACCATTATGAATTTCAAGATGATAGTTGGTATCATCTTTTTTTTATCGCTTAGGAAATTGTATGTAACTTCCTAATTTACCATATATAACAGGAAAAATCCTAGGCATTAGGATTTTTTTTTGACTAGGATAGATGTTTTATAATATTATTTTTCATATATTATTTCTTATATTTATATTTCTTTTTCCATATATCTATTGGCACAAATTGAGGTTTGCCACATTTAGGACAATACATTTTAGGGTAATTTTCTCCATTCCACATTTCTTCAATTTCTTCCCAATCTTCATTTAGTTCCTCATAATCACACTTTAAACATTTAAGATCTATTGTTTCATCGTATATTTGTTTATTAGAAAATTCATAAATTAGTCCCTTTGTCTTTTCATCTAATTTATTTAAGTTTTTCTCTATATCAACTAGAGGTTGATGATATTCATCTTCTTCATATTTTCCATTGATATATTCAATTTTAAAATTATTCATATTAAATGTATAGAAGAAGATAGCTCTTCTTATTTTTTCATCTGTAGTTAGTAATCTTCTTTTAATATTAAATTTCAAATTAACCATCCTCCTTAGTATAACCTGCAAAGTAGCAAAGGTCAGGAACAATGTTCATTACAGCTCCGCAGTGACAAAGTAATGGATCATATTTATACGATGCAATAAGTTTATCTCTCCATTTAAGAGTAGTTTTCATTTTATTAATTTCATCTAATTTGTACAATTTTGGCAGATGTGTTGTATCTAAAGAAGAATGATTAGCATAAAAACCATAATATCTAGTTGTATGAACTTTTTCTTCTGGTATATGAACAATAAGCTTAGCAATAAAATCAAATACGGATTCAGTTACATATTGTCTACCAATTTTATCATTTTCATTAAGTATAGCATCATCTTCATGTGGGTCATAATAGTAATAAATCATCCTATTTTCTTTATCATATTTAATGATTCTAGATTCACTCATAGCAGGATGACCTGCATATCTACAAACATAATTAACAATTTTTTTAATTTGTTTAGGATTTTTACACTCAGTTTGTGGAGCGTGAACATAAAATCCATTATCTCTATTTTTAAAAATTTCTGATTTTAACTTATAAAAATCACTGACAATTTTTTTAGGTGCATTTTCCTTTAGATAATTATACATTCTTTTTAGAAGCTGATTCATAAATGACTTTCTAAGAGAAATATAATTAAAATATGTAAAAGGTTTCTTTTTACCTGTGTTATCTATGGTACATTCAGCTATTAGGGTATGAATATGGGGATTAAATTTCATATCACGACCAAAGGTATGAATTGTAGAAATAAAACCTAATCTTTCGTTTCTCTTTTTTGCGGATTTAGATTTTCCTTGAACAAGATATGTTAATACATCATTGACAGCTTCAAATAATTCATTATATAGTGCTCTATATTTTTGAAAATAACAACGTAATGAAGAATCAATAGTCCAAGTAATATGTCTATGTGGAGCATATATACAGGTTTTAGATATTTCTATAGCTCTAGCATCTCTATACTTTCTTCCACAAGAAACACAAAAGCGTGAATGACATGATAATCCTTGAATATAAATATTATTACACTTAGGACATTCAAAAAACAAATATCCTTTTTTTAAATTACGACAATTAATCATATTTTCAACATTAGTCAATATAGAATTTCTTATAGGCTTATTTGTAGCTTTACAATGGGCTACGAAATCATCCCAATTATCTCTAAAAATTTCTTGAATTGAAATATGATTATTTTCTTTTAAAGCATAAGGTAAATTATTATATTTATTATAAGTATTTTCATAAACATCTTGTCCAGCTTTAGCAGCAATTAAAAGATTATGTTGAAGATAACCTTGTTTAGCATGAACATAATATGGTTTTGATTTAATATCAATTGTAAGAAAATCAGTTACAATAGAAGCCATAGTATCACCAAAGGCATTTTACTACAAATTGATAAAAATAAAAAGAGGGCATTGCCCTCTGATAGGAATGTCACTAAGATTTTAATCTTGTGACATTCTTTTTTTTATTATTAAACGTTTACATTACGATTTTTATGTTTTTGTTATATTATTTGTGATATTATATAAATAGTAATAGTTTGCAATATAAAATATTAATATCGTAGGTGATGTCGCAAAAAAATTTTAATTATATTTTTTATTAATATAAATTTTTAGAAAGGTAACCAATTTTGGTAAGGAATTATATGCGTAAAACAAAAATAATTTGTACTCTTGGTCCCGCTTGTGATGACGAAGAGACTTTAAAAACAATGATTAAAAATGGTCTTGATTGTGCAAGACTAAATTTCTCACATGGTACTCATGAAGAACAAAAGGTTCGTATGGATCGTGTAAAAAAAGTTAGAGAGGAATTGAATATTCCACTTCCTATATTATTAGATACAAAAGGACCAGAAATTAGAGTCCGTTTATTTAAGGATGGAAAGGTTACATTACATAAAGATCAAGAATTCACATTCTCTAGTGATTTTGATTTGGTTGGTGATGAAACAATAGTTGGATTAACATATCCAGACTTAGCACTATATGTAAATAAACCTGGTATTAAAATTTTAGCAGATGATGGTAAAATTAGCTTTGAGGTTTTAAGAGTAGAAGGAAAGAATATAGTAACTAAAGTTTTAAATGATGGTACTCTATCTAATCGTAAATCTATTAATATTCCAAATGTAATAGTTGATATGCCATACATTAGTGAGGTTGATAGAAAAGATTTAATTTTTGGTATTACTGAATGTGTTGATTATATTGCAGCCTCATTTGTTCGTAGACCAGAAGACGTACTTGAAGTAAGAAAACTATTAGATGAATATGATACATCAGGAAAAATTCGTATTATCTCTAAAATAGAAAATACTGAAGGAATTGAAAAAATGGATGATATTATTGAGGTTTCTGATGGAATCATGGTGGCTCGTGGTGATATGGGTGTTGAAGTGCCATTTAAGATGCTTCCAAAAATTCAAAAGGAACTTATTTCAAAATGCTACCATAGAGGTAAAATTGTAGTTACAGCAACTCAAATGCTAGATTCAATGCAACAAAATCCTAGACCTACAAGAGCTGAGGTTTCAGATGTAGCAAACGCCATTTATGACCGTACAACTGCAATTATGCTATCAGGAGAATCTGCAGCAGGAAAATATCCTATTGAATCTGTAACAGCAATGGCTGATATAGCAAATTATACTGAAGAAAATATTAATTTTAAAAAGAGATTTGTTGAAAATAATCTTAATTTAGGTGATGATTTCTTATCTTCTATTTGTAATGCAGCAGTATCTTGTGCATATCAGGTTGAAGCAAAAGCTATAATTTGTGTTACAAATCATGGTCAAACTGCATTTAAGCTTTCTGCTTATAGACCAAGCTGTCCAGTTATAGCAATTACTGTTAATGAAAAAGCTTGTAGACAACTTAATCTAGCATGGAATGTTTACCCTGTTTATGCTGAAAAGAAGAATACTACAGATGAATTATTCCAATATGCAATAGATAAGGCATTAGAAACAGGAATTGTTAGTCATGGTGATAAGGTAATTATCACAGGTGCTTCAAATGTAGGTAATGCAATTACAGATACAATTAAAATTCATATATTATAATTAACCTAAGTTAATAAATACTCCCTTCATATAATATAGTGTAGTGAATAACTACAGAAGGGAGTTTTTTTATGTCTTGTAATAAGAGTTGTCCTGATACTCATGATGAGGTTTTAGTAGATAATGTATTATTTAAATATAATTTAAATGAGGTTTCAGATAATTCATATGATTTAGTTGTTACACCTTGTAATGTTCCTACCGCTATTTATTGTGTTGCAAGAATAACAAAAAGAACAAATTGCTGTAATAATATGGATTATTATCAAGCCTTCATCAACACTGATCCTGTTGAAATAATTCAGGATTGTAGTCTAGAGGATATAATTTGTCGTTCAATTGCTCATTATATGAATTCTATTGGTGGATGCAATAATAGCAGAAGAGATTATTTCAATTTATTCTAATGACTAATTTTGGCTTCAGGGTTATGAATAGCTCTGAGGCTTCTTTTTTATATTCAAAAGAACATAATAATATTCAAGTGTAATATTTCTTTTTAAATAATTATTCATTAACAAAATCATAAAAAGGTAACAGTTCAGACAGAAATAGCTTGCAGTACGGCAAGCGTTGATGCTATAATAATGCAGGTGTTTAATTATGTCCTAGGTCTATTTATGCCATCAGTAGTAGATTCGATATTGATGGTTATTGACGGAGCTTTTGGAATATACACTGTATGTAATGCACAAATTAGATAGTTTAAAGGATTTGGCGGTTATTATTCATATGCATAAGGATTGATAGAATGAAAACATTAAAAATTTTAAACAAAACCAAAGATAATTATAAAATAAAAGATGTTTCATTGAAAAAATATATAAATTACCAAAAGGATGTCATCTTGAAGTTAGTATTAGTGAATATAATTCTACACTAGAAATAATTGATTCTTCATTTTATGATTTTAAATCTTTATTAAAAACTATATTCACATTTATAATTATGTTTATACCATTTCTATTATGTTGTTCAATTGGTATGGTTAATATGTGGTATGGTTTAAAAATTTCTATAGATTCAAATGACTTAATTGAACAATTAGTAATTGAAAAGAATTCTAATAGAGAAATAAAGTTGAAACATGGAGAAAAGGAAATAGAATATACATTGTTAAAAGGTAAATCTGTATTAATTATATTTGGTTTTTCCATTGTTTCTTTGCTATTATATATTTTTATTGTGATATTGATATATAATATTAATTGATTTTCAGTAATTTAATCATATTTTATTAAAAATAAGTTTTATTATTACATAAAAAGTATAAAAATATCATTAAAACGTAAAATAATGCTTGCATTTATATTTTTGATATGCTATAATGAATAAGCATTCGGTGAGAATACAACGGGAAATAGCTCAGTTTGGTAGAGTGCTTGGTTTGGGACCAAGATGTCGCAGGTTCGAATCCTGTTTTCCCGACCATCTAAATATGCGAGTGTAGTTTAATGGTAGAACCTCAGCCTTCCAAGCTGATGACGACGGTTCGATCCCGTTCACTCGCTCCAATTGTTAATTAAGATGATGCATTTTGTATCATCTTTTATTTTTTTTCAATATTGAAAATAATTATTTAATATTTTATAATATAAAATAATAAAGTATTAATATATGGAGTTGATAAAATGTTTTTAAATTTCATTTCAGATTTAAGCGCAGCTGATAAAGTGTTTTTTTCTATAATAATTGCTTCTATTTTATTAGTTGTTCTTTGGTATTTATTAGGAAAACTTATTAATTCACTTTCTGCAAAAAAGAAAATGACTCTTCAAAAGGAAATTAATGATAGGAAAGCTCAAAATATTGAAAATTCAGAAATACCTAATTCTAATGTTAATATAGAGGAATCTCAAAATAAAGAAGTTTCTCAAACTGAAGAAACTCCTGATACAGTAGAAGAAACACAAATTGAAGAAGCTCCTGATGTTGTAGAAGAAGCACAAGTTGAAGAAACACCTGATACAGTAGAAGAAACACAAGCTGAAGAAACACCTGATACAGTAGAAGAAGCACAAGCTGAAGAAACACCTGATGCATTAGAAGAAGCACAAGCTGAAGAAACACCTGATACAGTAGAAGAAGCACAAGCTGAAGAAGCTCCTGATACAGTAGAAGAAGCTCAAGCTGAAGAAACACCTGATACAGTAGAAGAAGCACAAGCTGAAGAAACACCTGATACAGTAGAAGAAACACAAGCTGAAGAAACACCTGATGCAGTAGAAGTGGCCCAAAATAAACCAGCGCTCCCTACAAAGAGAAATACTAAAAAGACAATTGTTGCCCCTTTAAATGATGCAATTAAGCCTCAAGCACAAACTGAAGAAAAAAAAGGTAGAAATTATAATGGAAAATATGAAATTTATCAAGTTGCTGGAGGATATGCATATCATTTAAAAGCATCAAATGGAGAAATCTTAGTTGTATCAGAAACCTTTTCAACAAGAGAAGGAGCAGTAAAGGCTATTGATGTTGTCAAAAAAAATCTTGAAACTGGTACAATAAAATTCTTTTCTGATAAAAAAGGAAAATTTAAGTTTAAACTAGTATCTAAAAATTATAGAGTACTATTAATAAGTTCTAATTATCCAACAGAAAAAGGAGCTACTAGAGCTAGTGAATCATTTAAAAAATTTGCAGTTAAGGCAGATATTGTCGATATAGAATTAGTTGATGCAGAGGCAAAAACAGCTACAGTAATTCAAATTCAAAATAAAGAGAATAAAACTGGTGGCAAATACCATATTGAAAAATATAATGGCGAATTTAGCTGGGATTTAAAGGCCTCTAATGGTCAAATATTATGTCAAGCAGATGGATATACAACTAAGTCAGGATGTTTAAATTCAATTGAGTCCTTTAAAAAGAGCGTTCAAGAGGGTATCTTTAAATGTGTTAAAGATAAAACTGGCAGATATTGTTTTAAGCTTTATAGCACAACTGGTAGAATTTGTCTTGTTGGTGAATCATATACATCACGTTCTAGTGCCGAATCTGCAGCTAATTCAGTAGCGGCATTTAGTCAGCTAGCAGAAATAGTTGAAATCAAATAAAAATTTATAAAAGGCTAATTTAGCCTTTTATTTTTAATAGGAGTAGCTATGGAAATAATAATACCTGATAGAATAATAAAAGGAACTTTATCAGTGAAAAAAAATAAGGAAAATAAATATCAAAAATGTACAATTAAATTAATTAAACTAAAAAATGAAGAATTCTATCAGATTAGTTTATTTACAGATAAACAAGTATTTCATGAAAACATAAAGTATTCAGAAATAAAAGAATACTTAAATAATATTTATTCTAATAATTTTATGAATATGGAATTATTCACTAATGATAAAATCTTCAGCTATAGAATAACTTCAAAAGGAAAATTATTAACAAATTCAAAGAAAAACAATTCGCTTATAGAAATTGAAAATCATAATAAAAAGAAAAATTATTTACTTCCTGAAGGAATCTTTATTCCTCCACTTGTAGATTTAGGTGTATTAACAAAAGAGGGTAAGATAATTCAATCATCCTATGATAAATATAAGCAAATTAATCGTTTTATTGAAATCATTGATGATTCAATAAAAAATGAAACAAAACTGAAAATAATAGATTTTGGTTGTGGAAAAAGCTATTTAACATTTATTTTATTTTTCTATTTAACTGAAATAAAAAAAATTGAATGTGAAATAATTGGATTAGATTTAAAAGAAGAAGTTATAGATTTTTGTAATGATTTAGTTAGAAAATATAATTATTCGGGAATAAGATTTTTAAAAGGTGATATTGCTTCATTTGATACTGATAGTAATATTGATATGATAATCACTCTTCATGCTTGTGACACTGCAACAGATTATGCCTTATATCATGCAATACGTATGAAATGTAAATATATATTTTCAGTTCCTTGTTGTCAACATGAGATAAATCAACAACTTAAGACTGATAAGCTTCATTCAAACACAAAATTTGGAATCTTAAAAGAAAGATTCTCTGCAATTTTAACAGATTCTATTAGAGCTAATATTCTTCAATATTATGGATACAAAACTCAAGTTATGGAATTTGTTGACTTCGAGAATTCTCCTAAAAATCTTTTAATTAGAGCTGAGTATATTCAATCAAAAAATTCAAATGCATTAGTTGAGGTAAAAGAATTAATTAATTCATTTGAAATAAGACATACATTATATGAATTATTATTTAGTGAGGAATAAAAATGAGTTTGTTGGATATTATAATACCACAATATAATGAAAATGATGAAATGGTTTCTCAGCTTTTGGATTCAATAAATATGCAGAAGGGAATTGATTTTAACGATATTAATATTGTAATTATCAATGATTGTTCTAATGTTCTGTTAAGTACTGAATTATTTTATAATTATCCTAAGCTTAAAGTGAAGTATCTTAAAATGGAAAAAAATTCAGGTCCTGGTGTGACAAGACAATTTGGAGTTGATAATACAAAATCACCATATGTAACATTTATTGATGCAGATGATGTTTTATATGATCAATATTCACTTTATATAGCTATTAGTTGCATAAAAGAAATATCTCCAGAAGTACTTTTCACATCAACTGCTCAAGAAATTTATGTTAATAATGTAATAAATTACAAAGTGAGAAGAAAAAAAGAAGTATTTAAATTTTTACATGGTAAATTTATAAGTAGAAATTTTTTAAATATGAATAATATTCGATTTCATCCCACATTAAGATCATGTGAAGATTCATATTATTGCATAATTCTTTTAGCTATTGGGAAAATTGAATATGTAGATTACATAACATATTTATGGAAATTTAATGATTCTAGTCTCACACGAAAAAAGCGAAAATATAATATTTATATTGAGCATTTTGATGATTTTTTTAGAGGTGGTATAGATGCTTATACTTTTATTAAGGATAAAAATCCTGAATTTTCTGAAGTTTTTTTAATTAAAATTATTTTTGGAAATTATATTATTTTAAATTCTAATTTGTTTGATTATAAAGATCTTAAATTTGTTAAAGAAGAATACACGAAAAAAGTAGAAGAAATAATTAACAATTATAGTTCAATCTTATTAAAATATTCAGTAGATTTAAAATCTTTTTTTGAGGAAGAATATAATGCATTAAAATCATCTGATAAAGAATTGTGTATTAATGAACATCTATTTAATGATTTTTTAAAAAGGATAGTGTAATAACTATTCTTTTTTTTAAATTTAAGACATATTATATTTTGGTGATAATATGTGTGGAATATATGGATACATTGGCAATACAACTATTAATAATTTTGTAGATAAACTATCGTTATTAGAATATAGAGGATATGATTCATGTGGAATAGCCTATAATTATAATAATCATATTATTTTGATTAGAACGAAGGGTAATACAAATAATTTAAAACGAATTATTAATAATAATACTATACAAATTGGAATAGGGCATACTAGATGGGCAACACATGGAAAGATTAGTCCAATTAATGCTCATCCTCATACTTCTAGAAATAATAGATTTTATTGTGTTCATAATGGGGTTATTGAAAATTATCAGGAATTAAAGGATAAATATAATATTCAAACGATTAGTGAATCTGATTCAGCTATAATACCAGTGATTTTAGATTTTCTTATTAATAAATACAGTATAATAGATTCATTAAAAATATTAATTAAGGAGTTTGTGGGAACCTATGCCATAGCTATTATGGATAGATACAACCCAGAAACTCTTTATTTCATTAAAAATAAATCGCCTTTATTAATATCCAAATCAGATAATAATATTTCAATTTCATCAGATCAAATAAGCTTTAATGATGGCGAAAAAATAATTGTCTTAAACGATCTTGATTATGGTTCTATTTCAAAAAAAGAAATTATAATAAATAATTATTTAAGTGATAATGAAAGAGTAACATTTATAAAAAATGAATCACAGTTATGTAAAAGAAATGAAGCCTATTATATGCTAGATGAAATATATTTTGAAAAAAAGTTGCCTTCTATTATTAGTGAAAAATATAAAAGAATACATTTAGATGAATATAAAATGACAATAACTACATCAAAAGAACTTGTTTTTATTGGTTCAGGAAGTTCTTATTATGCTGCATCAATATTGGCTTATGAATACGAAAAAAAATTAAATAAAAGATGTTTTTCATTAATTGCCTCAGAAGTTAAAAATTTCAATATATCTAATAATTCTATGTTCATAACTCTATCTCAGTCAGGAGAAACAATGGATTTATGTGATGCAATTGATTATTTAAAAAGTAAAAATCAAAGAATAATATCAATTTGTAATATTGTTCATTCTACAATTGGTTTTAAATCAGATTGTGTATATCCTTTATCAGTAGGTAGAGAGATATCTGTAGCTTCCACAAAGGCTTTTATGGCAATGCTCTATGTTGGTAGAGGATTATTAGACAATAGTTATTTTAATAATTCTATTTATATTTCTCATTCAATTAAAAATGCATTACTTTTAGAACCAAAAATCATAGAGATTTCTAAAAGAATTAGTTCCTCTAACTTTATTTTTTATGTAGGTTCAGGAATAGATTATTTATATTCTCTTGAAGCTTCATTAAAACTTAGAGAAATCAGTTACTTGCATTCATTATCAATTCAAACAGGAGAACTTAAGCATGGAAGCTTAGCGCTTGTTGATTTTAATACATACTGTATTGGCATCCTTTCATCACTTGATTCTAAGGCTAG
The DNA here is from genome assembly GCA_945919465.1 of uncultured Anaeroplasma sp. GTDB lineage: Bacteria > Bacillota_I > Bacilli_A > Acholeplasmatales > Anaeroplasmataceae > Anaeroplasma. Next base: position 10,618 of record CAMEJG010000013.1, read on the forward strand.
GCTTGAATCTAGTCTTTCTGAGGTTTCTAGTAGAGGAGGAAAAACCATTATTATTTCTAACGTATATAATAAGGCTGATCTATTTTATGAAGGAGATTCTTTAGGATTAATTGTTATTATACAATTGATAGCCTTTCATACAGCTAGATTATTAAATAGAACTATAGATCAACCCAGAAATTTAGCAAAAAGTGTTACTGTAAAATAAAAAAGGATTGAGATTTCTCAATCCAATTTGATTAGCATTTGATTTTATGTGCAAGTCTTAATTTATCTGCAATCATAGCAATAAATTCAGAATTAGTAGGCTTTGATTTATTATAACTAATAGTATAAGAAAATATTTGTGATATTGCTTCAACATTTCCTCTATTCCAGGCTACTTCAATAGAATGTCTAATAGCTCTTTCGACACGAGAAGAAGTAGTATTATATTTTTTCGCTACTGTTGGATATAATACTTTTGTAATACCACTCAAAATATCAATATCATTGTATACCATTGTAATAGATTCTCTAAGATACATATACCCCTTGATATGTGCTGGTACTCCAATTTCATGAAGAATATCTGTTATTTCCTTATCAAGGTCTAAAGGAGCCTCCTTCGATTCTCTTAAATTAATTGAGGTTCCTTTTTTGTTTGAATCCTCATTTAATAAATTTAATATAGTTTTTTGTAAATTATCTAAATTAACAGGTTTAATAATAAAATAATCAGCACCTGCTTTTGAAGCTCTTGCCATAATATTTTCATTTGGAAAAGCTGTAAACATAGCAATCTTTTTAGGTCTATGATATTTTGGATTATTATTAATTTGATTTAATAATTCAACTCCGTCAATCTCAGGCATACAAATATCAAGTAAAAGTACATCACATGATTCATTTTCTAAATGTTTTAGTAATTCTTTTCCTGAAGTAAATGATTTTACAATATCAACAAAAGATTGCATTTTTAAATATTCTGAAACCATATTTAAGATTTCAACGCTGTCATCAGCTATAATTATTTTTGCCATATATTATCCCTCCCTTAACAATCGCTATATTATCCAATTTTATTTTACAATTCAATACTTTTTTTAAAATTAGAAATAAGTTTTTTTTGATTCAATTTAATTTGACATTTGTCGATTGTCGAATTAAATTATATTCTATCATATTTGTCATTATTTGTCGAAATGTATTCACTGATAAAAAAAAGGAGTTTTTACTCCTTAAAATTAATATATTTAAAATATTCATATATATATTTTTCTTTTTCATTTTCTGTAAGTATATGAGCCCAAGGTACACGTTTAGATAGATCATATTTATTAGAAAACTCATAGAATCTTGCAGTTTTATCTCTATTTGTATTATTCCATTTATTAAAACCCTCAGGGACAATATGTGCTTCATAATCAGAATCAATAAAGGCTGCATAACCATAATCTCTCCATGGTCTTGCTAAAAATACATTTTTGGTTCCCTTATCACATGTGAAATTACATTTATAAAATAAATATCCAAATCTAGTTTCTAAAGAATGAGAAGGGGCACAACAATAACCATTTGTTTCAAAAGGAGAAGTGCTTTTTAAAAGGGAATGAATTTGGCATTGATAAAATAAAGCAGTACTACCACCAAAAATAAAATCAACATCACCAATAATTAGGCAATTATTGTATATTTGTTTGGTTTCTTTTCCTAATAAGTGAGAATCAGGCTGAAAGCCTTGATATCTATCAATAAGATTTTGAGGCATTGGACCTGTAAATAAAGTATCTTGTGCACTTTTAATAATCAAATTATCCCCATAAAAATTGTCTCCATCTACATGTAGAGCTACTGCTTGTCCATATTTCGAAGAAGGAACGCTACTGTTTTCTATTGTTAGATTTTCTATTTTAACATTATCGCTATTAACATATAAAGTATATGTTCTAAAGGTATTACATTCATTGCAATCAGGCATGATTTTGTGATAATAATCATTATTCGTTATTATTACGTTTTCTTTAGACTCTCCAATTATTGTAATTCCATTAGAATATATTTCAACTTTTTCTTTATATATACCATTTTTTAGAAATAATATATCGCCAGAATTACATTTTGATAAAATTTTATTGATTGAGTTACTATTGTTAATAATATATTTCATATAATATTACCTCCATTTATGAGTATAGCATAAGCATATAAAAAATGCTATGGTAATCTTAAAATTAAAATTTTATTAAGGTAGTTCCTTTGAAAAATATTATTAAAAATCTATTGACTAATATATGCATTAATGCTAAAATAAGTTATGAATTATGTAAGCGTTATTTTGTTATTTTCAAATAGCATTGTAAGCGCTCTATAGTTTTATTTGCTTTGTTTAGAGGTGTTGAAGTGATAAATAGTGTAAAAAAATATATGATAGTTGATTTAGTAATGTTAGCTGTCATAGGATTTATACTTGAGTTCCTATGTGTTAAATTTAGTGGAACAGTATTGTATGCCGCACCCTCTGTTACAATAGCATTGCTTATTGCATTCATAGCAGTTACTAGATGGAATCTTTGGGGATTATTAATTTGTCCGGTTTTAGCCCTAGCAACATTATGGGGTGGAAGTCAAATAGAGATTAGTTATATGAGTGCTGTATATGATTATAAGTTATACATATCAATGATTATTGGATATCTTGGAATTTCTACGAATGTAATTTTCTATAAAAAATATAAAACTGATAAAATTATCTCAGGAGCATGGCTTATTGGCATAATGCTTTTAGATTATGTCTTATTTTGTGTTTTACAAATGGTATCATATTATTTATTATGTGTGACAACTGGTGATTCAGGTTTATTTACATATCCAGATGTAGTAGATGGGGTTGTGACTGATGTTACAACAAATGTTCAGCAATTTGGTATGAATGGTTTTATATATAATTTGTTAGGATTAATAGTCTTAATAGTTGGTGGTTATGTTTTAAGGTCACAAGGAGTTGTTTGCAATAGAAAGCAAAGATTCGTTGATGATAAAGAAAATGCTGAATTGATGGCTAAAGATCGAAACTTTAGGATTAAAGAAGCAGATGGGGATAATCATGTTGGTGATGGTGTTTCCCCAAAAAATGATGGAGAAATCCATTAGTAAGTTTTTTAAAGGATGGTGTTTTTATGCAAAGAGTTGTTGAGACTGATCAAAATGTTGTTGATGAAGTCGAACGTACAAAATGGAAACGTACATTACAAACTTTAGCAAAGGATTGGAGATTGTATGTATTATTAATCCCAATGCTAGCCTTCTTAATTTGTTTTAAGTATATGCCAATTGGTGGTATTTTAACAGGATTTAAGTGGGGCGATGATGGTACAATTTACAATTCTCAATGGTGTGGCTTTTATTGGCTAGACTATATTTTCAATGGTGATGCTTCACAATCATTCTGGAGAGCATTTAGAAATACATTCGTAAATAGTATGTATGGTTTAATTTTTGGTTTCCCTATTCCAATTATTTTAGCATTATTGTTTAGTGAAATTAAAAATCAACATTATAGAAGCTTCCTTCAAGTGGCATGTTATTTGCCTCACTTCGTTTCAGCAGTTGTTGTTACTCAAATTATTCGTTTATGGTGCGAAGGAACTCGTACTGGTTACGATGGAGGTATGCTTTATCAATTATTTGCAAATTTAGGTTGGATGAAGGATGATCTTGGAAATGTAATTAAAGAAGGAGTTTTGTTACAACCAAAATTCTTTAGACCAATATATCAGGTATCTGGTGTATGGGAAGGTGCCGGTTATGGTTCAATTGTGTATTTTGCAGCTATTCTAGCTATTTCACCAACAAGTTATGAAGCTGCAAGAATAGATGGTGCATCAAAATTACAACAAATTAGATATGTAACATTCCCAGGAATGGCTCCTACATTAACTATTATGTTAATTATGCGTATTGGTCAGATTCTTAACATAGGTTATGAAAAGATTATTCTTTTAGTAGAAGATAAATCTTCTGCATGGGAAACTGCAGATGTTATATCTACTTTCGTTTACCGTATGTCAGGTAAATCCCAAGCAGAAGGTGTAAAGGCTATAGCACAAGTAGGTATCGTTATGGATTTATTTAATGCAATTATCGCGATGTGCTTAGTATTAGGTGCTAATGCAATAAGTAGACGAGTATCATCTACATCATTATTCTAGGAGGTATTTACAATGAAGAGACTTGATAAAACTGAAATTGTATTTAAGATACTTTCTTATATAATATTAACAATTTTTGCATTATGCTGTTTATATCCATTTATCTTTATATTATCTTGTTCAATTTCTTCAAAAGCTGCTGTAGATGCTGGTAAAGTTTTATTATGGCCTGTTTTTGACGAAACTGGACCTAATTTTACAGCTTATATAAAGGTATTTACAGATAAAGGCTTCTGGATTTCTTATTGTAACTCATTTTTCGTCACAATGTATGGTACATTAGTATCGATGCTTGTAGCAATTTGTGGTGCTTACTCTTTATCTAAGACAAGATTGTTATTCGGTCGTGGATTTAACTTTATGTTAGTATTCACAATGTGGTTTAATGCAGGTATGATTCCTACATATAAGAATTTCATTAACTTTGGTGTAAATAATATTTATATGTTTATTATTGCATTAGGATTCAATGCATTTAATATTATCTTATTAAGAAATTATTTTAGTTCAATTCCAACAGAAATTGAAGAAGCTGCTACAATTGATGGTGCTACAGAATTCCAAATTTTATCAAAGATTTATGTTCCAATGTCAAAATCATCAATTGTTACAGTTGCGATGTTCTATGCAGTTTCTAGATGGAATGGTTATTTATGGGCACAAATGTTATTAGTACCTGAAAACCATCCATTAACAGTATATATTAGAATTACTGTAGAGAAACTAATAGAGACAATTGATCAGGGTGGTGGACAAAATATCGACTACTCAGTTAACGCATTAAGATATGCATTTATAGTATGTTCTATCGTTCCAATCATCATTATCTATCCTAAGCTACAAAAATATTTTGCTGCTGGTGTTAATGTTGGTGGAGTTAAGGAATAATAGAAAAGAAAAAAAAGGAGAAAAGGAAAAAAATGAAAAAGAAAAATTTGGCTTTATTAAGCTTAACAGTTTTAGCTGGACTTTCACTAGCTAGCTGTGGTGGAACAAATGATCCAACTAGTGCTCCTAGTGCTGGTACTTCAGGTTCAACAAATGCCGTAACTTCAGGTTCAACATCTAGTACAGCTGAAGTTACAAAAGAAGTTTCTGTACTAGATAATGTAGGTGGTTCTGGAGCAAACACATCATTACCTGCATATGTAAGTGATGGCGTTACTGACACTAAAGGTCTAGATATTTGCTTAAATTATAATGGTGCGCAAGGAACAACTTTAAGAGATTCTTCTAAGATGAATTCAGTAGAAAATACGAACTATAATAAGGGCGATTTATTACCAACTTGGAAGGAATTTGCAAAGAATTTAAATACTTCAATTCGTGATGCTGCAGATTACTCTACAAGCTCAGATAATGAAACTTATACTAAGGTTTCTAGTGGTGCATATGTTTCTCAAACTGATGCTACTCAAAAGATTGACATATTCTACAATACTACTGCAAATATTGAAAAAATGGGTGCAGCTGGTGAAGCAGTTAATCTTTTAGATTATGTTAATGCTGGTAAAATGCCTGCATTCAAGGCTTGGTTAGAAGCTAACCCAACAATGGCTAAGGCTATTACAAAAGGTGGTAAGATTTACTATACTCCATATTTCGATGGTTATCAAGACGTTGAACGTATGTTCGTTATGGATACTAATGTGGCTAAGGCTGTTCTAGACGCTGCTGACTTTTCAAAATTTGATAATACTTTAAATGGTAAAGGTGGAGCAGATAATACATTGAAAGAAGCTAAGTATCAACCATATATGGATACTCAAAACAACTATCGTTGTAATGAAACTGTTGTTCCATGTTTAAATGGTACTGAAGTTGTTAACGTAACAATTAAGCAAACTAAGAACATTATTCTTCTACAAAATGAATTATTAGCAAATGGTTGTACAGGTAAACAATTAGCTGAACAATTCCGTGCATATTTAGATGAAGCATTTGGTGAATATATTGGTGCTGGTAAATTATTTGAAAACTATTCAGATATCTTTGTTTCTGAATCTGCAGCTTACAATGCTGATGAATTAATTGCTTTAATGCGTGTTGTAAAAGCAAATCCAGGTGTTGTTACTGGTGATGTAAATTCTGAAGTTGTTGGTTTATTCCCACGTGGTGTTGCACATAACCGTGTTGATAATATTGCTGACTTTATGCAAATTTGGGGTGTTCAAGGTATGACTTCTAAGAAAGATATGTTATACTTCGATGCTAATGGCTGCTTAAATGATGCTGCAACAACAAATCAAACATATGACGGTCTTGATAATTTAGCTGCATTATATAGTGAAGGCTTAATTTTAAATGAATTCTGGGGCAAGCCAGGTTCTAGTTCAAAGACTTTATATCTAGATAAGTATTTTGGTAAGACTGCTGATGGTTCAGGTTATGGTCTATTAATGTATGATTATGCTGCATCTACTGGTGCTACAAATACAAAGGTTAATGGTATTGGTACTGATGACTCTAAGAGAAATGGTGGATTTAAGGATACTTCTGTTACAGGTGTAAGACCTATTCTTCCTCCTCTAGCTTATTGGGCAACTGAGTCTGATTTTGATGTTGAACAAGATTTAACTGATTTTACTGGTAAGACTTTACTTCGTTATTCAGAAGAAAATAGATCATTAAAGTCTACTTCTTGGTGTATTCCTACATCATCAGATAATATAGACGGTGCTATTCGTTTGTTTGATTATCTATTTACTTTAGAAGGTACTCGTATTCAAGATTTTGGTCCAAATAATGGTTTATATTGGACTTTAGGTGATATTGCTGGTACACAAGCACCTATTATGTCTTCTGCAATTAAGGAAATGATTGGTAATTCTAATACTGACTTCTGGTCTTGTATGAGAGCATATGTTGGTTCAACACATGGTGTTGGTCATGTTCGTGAAACTGCTATTCAAATTCAATCTTGTAATTCTTATGCTCAAGTTGGATTAAATAATCTAGAAGATGCAATTGCTGCAGGTGTTGTTTATGCTAATAGAGTTGATAAGCATGGTTCTGTATTCTCTTGGGATTGTACAGTTCCTACAGCAGGATACACTTCTCCAACTGAAGAAGTTGCTGCAAAATATGCTGGTTTAACTGCATTCTGGCAATCAAATAAGAATGCTGAAGCTGCTAATGGTTGGGTTGCTGTTGTAAAGGATGGTTTAGCAAGAACATCAAATAATACAATTGGTAATATCGCTACTGGCGGTGAATATAATTATGCTGGTATTTTAGCAGAAATTGATTTAAAGAATGAAAATTACCTATATACACTTGCTAGTTCATTAGGTGATAGTTTTGTTCCAAGTTATTTAAAGTAATTTTGAGTTATAATTTATTTAAAGTAATTTTGTTTTAGTTTTTAAAATATAGTTATCCTGGGACTCGTTAAGAGTTCTAGGATAACTATTCCTATAAGGAGGTTTATATGGCAAATTTTTTTAAGAAAAATGCCAAATTATTGCTAATTACATATGCAGTAATTATATTTGCAACATTAGTTGCTGGTCTATTTTATTTAACTAGTTTAGGAAATGTTCATATATATTATTCTATAGACGCTAATACATCTGAACCTACATTTAGTTCAGATGACACAATATCATCTACTGGATTAACTAATCTACAAGTTTTTAAGTATTTTGGTAATTCAGAAGTAAAAAATAACCTTCCTGATTATGTTAATTATGATGTGGACCCAGATAATGGTGGAATGTATAGCACATTCTTTGCAGATAAAGGCTATGCTAAAATTGTTTATGATTTCCAAATCGCAATGAGTGATTATAACACACAAATAATTATATATTGTATTATATCATTGTTATGTTTTTGCGTTATGATGATTTTCTCTAATCATTCTAGAAAAATTTATTATAAGAGTAATTTATATTCAGGTATTTTAATGCCAACAGCTGTAGGCGTATATACTGTAATTATGATGATTCAAAATTTCAGTTTAATGGCTGTATTTAATGAAAATTATCATTTATTTAGAACTGTATCTGTATTACAAGATCCAAAAATTAATGATAGAACTAAGGGTAATATGGTTGATTATCAATTAATTTTAGACAATAGCCAAGGTTTTGGAGATTCTTGTTATTGGGTACAAACAATTTTCTATTCTGTTGTACTATTATATTCTTTATTCTTAATTGTATACACTATCTATAGATATAAGGAATCTACTAAGCGTAGAAATGAAGTTATAGAGAGGGCGGTGCAGAAGAATGATTAATGATATTGAAAATAAAAATTCACAGAAGGTTATGTCTGATCTTGAGTATGCTAAAAATGATACTGAAATGATGAGATATAGAGTGAATGGTTTATCGTATAAATTGGGATTAGCTGCTATGATTTGTAGTTTACTTGGTGCATTCATTTGCTTAAATTCATATAGCCCAAGAGATTTCCAAGTAATTATGATTATAATTCTAAATATTATAATATTACTAGGTGGATTTCTATGTGCTGAAAAAGTAAAAAATTATAATAAGGCTGGTGCAATAGGCCAAATTGTTTTTGGTGCAGTATGTATAGGAAGAATATTCTATGTTCCTGTTATCCTTATGGTTCAATTCAGTAAATTTATGGAAGCTAATGATTGGTTAGCGTATTATAATGGACTTAAAAGAGAAGAACAAAGAAAGCTAAAGGATACTTTAGAGCAAATGAATACTCTAAGATCTGAATCTTCTAATTATTTAGGTCAAACAATTACTTCATATTATAATAGTAATAGATATGCAAATGCTTTCCTACCAGCAAATGGTTATTTTAGAGGTATTTCTGCAATGGTATTATTTGGCTGTGCAGCTGCATTATTCATAGTTGCTGGTATTATTGGCTATCAAAGAGCTAAGAAGCTTAGAACTTATCTTGATAGTATTAATGTAAAGAATTAAGGAGGGGTAATATGTCTGCTGATGTTATTTTAAGAGATGTAAATAAAGTTTACCCAAATGGATTTCATGCTGTTTATGATTTTAATATTGAAATTGAAAAAGGTGAATTTATAGTATTAGCTGGTCCTTCTGGATGTGGTAAGTCTACAACTTTACGTATGGTAGCTGGTCTTGAGGATATTTCAAAAGGCGATTTAATCATTAATGGTAAAAAAGTTAATAATGTTGCTCCTAAGGATAGAGATATCGCTATGGTATTCCAAAATTATGCATTATACGCACATATGACTGTATACCATAATATGGCATTCTCATTAACTATTCGTAAGGTTGATCCTGTTGAAATTCATGCAAGAGTTATGAAGGCTGCAGAAGTATTAGGTCTTGTTCCTTACTTGAATAGAAAGCCTAAGCAATTATCTGGTGGACAACGTCAACGTGTTGCTTTAGGACGTGCAATTGTTCGTGACCCAGTAGTATTTTTACTAGATGAACCACTATCTAACCTAGATGCTAAGCTTCGTGGTACAATGCGTAAGGAATTAATGCAATTACATGAAAGATTAAATGCTACATTCTTATATGTTACACATGATCAAATTGAAGCATTAACCTTAGCTTCTAGAATTGTAATTATGAAAGATGGTTATGTTCAACAAATTGCTTCACCAAAAGAAATGTTTGATAATCCAGAAAATCTATTTGTTGCTGGTTTTATTGGAACACCTCCAATGAATTTCTTAAATGGTCATATTGATGATGCATGTGAATATTTTATTCATGATAATACACAAATAAAATTTAAATTAACTGCACATCAACATGAAATAATTCATAGTTATGCTGGAAAAAATGTTATTTTAGCTGTTCGTGCTGAATATGCATATATTGATGATGCTACTTTAGAAAAAAATGTTGAATCTAAATTTACTTTAGATGTTGATTATACTGAGTATTTAGGAGCTTATAATTTAATATATGGAAAATTAGGCGAAGAAAATCTTATTTGTAAGGTATATAATCGTTCTGACATTACTGATAAAAAAATTGAAGTTGCTTTCGATATGGAAAAGGTTCATTTCTTTGATATCGAAACAACAAAACGTATTCGTTAATTAGGAGGAATGATTATATGGATAATAATCGTTACGAAGAAGTTGAAAAAAAAGAAAACATATTTTTTAGACTTTTAAAGATGTTTGGTCAATATCTTAAAAATTTAGGGTATGATTTTGTAGTATCTTTTAAGTATAATAATATGAAATTGCCAGCAATTTTAGTTGCTATTCCTGGTGTACTTTTAGGATTCTTCCTATTATGGCATGCTCCAGTTGTTACACAAATAAATTTTGAGCAAGCAACTATTGATGGTGTAACACATTTTTATAAGAATATTTCATTTAACTATTCAGGTATGATTCTATTTATTCTTATGTTGTTTGGTATTTTGAATATCTTTACAGCTGTTTCAATGTCTGGAAAAAAGAATTTGGGTTCTGTTGTTTTATCAACAATTTGTACTTCTGTAATAGTAATTTGTGGTATATTGTATTTGTATGCAGTATTTACATTTTTTGAAGGTTATAATATATATCAAGATGCATATGCTAAGGAATATGCAAGTGCCTATGCAGAATTAATTGCTAATATTGATCCATCAAATGCTGAGGCTTTAGCAAAAGCTGCAATTGATGCAGATATTGCTGCAAAGGCAGCTTGTAATTTGACTGGTATATCAACAAGTGAAACAGTATCCTTCGATACTAATTTCATAGTTTCAGTTACATCAATTATTGTATCAATGGTTTCAGCTGTAACTGGATGTATACTAGGATTTATATTCTACGATAGAACATACGAAAAGGTAGATAGATAATGAGTATAAAGAAGAAGAGAATTGAAGAAGAATTTGATCCATATAAGGTTGATAAATTATCTAAAATTCCTTCTTGGATAATTATCTTTGTATTGAAATATTGGGCAGCTGCGGCTGCCGTTTTCTTTACTGTAATAGGCGGTATAGATATAGGTCTTGATTTCTCTACAGATAATTACCAAGATTTAATTGCTTCTATAAATACTTCTGAACAAATTATTTTGTTTATCGGTTTAACTTTGGCACTATTATTGAATTATGCTGTAAAACAGGTAGTAATTATGCTAAATAATAGAAGAAATAATACCTTTAGATATAATTTAATAAATCAATCTGGATTAATTGGTTTTTTCCTACATTTATTATATTGTATGTTTGTTTCATTTGTGTTATTTTTTGTAATTTGCTTTTTAGGATATAAAGGTTGGATTATTAACTTGTTTGGAACAAGTAATTACGGTCTTGAACCATTTACTTATGGATTATGCTTTATAATAATTGATATTATATTTGTATTATTAAAGAATATCATTTATAATGTTATTGAAAGAATTAAATATAAAAAGCAATTAGCTATGGACTAATTGGGAGGTTAATATGGAGTTTAAAACTATATTTATAAGTTCAAGAAGCTTAACAATTGAAATACTAAATAATGATATTGTAACAACAACCCCATATGATGTTTATTTAAATGGAGAGTTACTAAGCTCAAATGAATGTGTGAATGTATATTCAATTTATAATTTAAATCCAAATACAGAATATTTAGTTAAGATTATTCAAAATGGATTATGCTATGAAAAAACTATTAAAACAGATGATGAATATGTATCATTAAATGTTAAAAGGTTTGGTACTAAGGGAGATGGCGTAAGCTTAGATACAAACTTTATTCAAGCTGCTATTTTAAGTTGCCCAGATAACGGTAGAGTATATTTTCCTAAAGGAGAATATTATACAGGACCATTATTTTTAAAGAGTAATATTACTATAGAATTAGCTGAGGGAGCTCATTTAATTGGTGATATTGATAGAAATAATTATCCAATTTTACCTGGTATTATATTTACTTCTGATGAGCAAGATGAATACAATCTTGGATCATGGGAGGGGAATCCACTTGATTGTTTTGCAAGTATTATTACAGGCATTAATATTGAAAATGTCAAAATCATTGGTAAGGGTATCATTGATGGTAATGCTCAAAATAGTGATTGGTGGACAGATGTAAGAACTAGAAGAATTGCGTGGAGACCAAGAGGAGTATTCCTAAATCATTGTAAAAATATTAGCTTCCAAGGTGTAACTGTTACAAATACACCATCTTGGAATTTACATCCATATTTTTCTAGTAATTTAAAATTTATTGATATGAAGGTTCAAAATCCTAAGATATCTCCAAATACTGATGGATGTGATCCTGAATCTTGTAACAATGTTGATATTATAGGTGTTAATTTTTCTGTTGGAGATGACTGTATCGCAATTAAATCCGGAAAAATATATATGGGTAGAAAATATAAAAAGCCTTCAGAAAAATTCAATATTAGAAACTGTTCAATGAATTTTGGTCATGGTGCTATAGTTTTAGGTAGTGAAATGTCTGGTGGTATAAAAGATATTACTGTATCTCAATGTTTATTTAATAAGACTGATAGAGGCCTTAGAATAAAAACTAGACGTGGAAGAGGAAAAGATGCAATAATTGATGGTATTACCTTTGAAAATATAAAAATGAGCGAGGTACTTACTCCATTAGTTATTAATATGTTCTATTATTGTGATCCAGATGGACATACAGAATATGTGTATTCTAAAGAAAAATTACCTGTTGACGATAGAACTCCTTATTTAGGAAAATTTGTATTCAAGGATATTGATTGTACAGAGGTTAATGTTGCAGCTGGAACATTCTTTGGATTACCTGAGAAACCTATTGATTCAATAACTCTTGAAAATGTTAACTTCCATTATGCAAAGGACCCTGTTTTAGGATTACCAGCAATGATGGATGGACTTCCTAAAATGAAAGGAAAAGGTTTAATATTCTCTTATGTTAATCAAGTTAATATAAAAAATGTAAATTTTGATGGCTTAAATGATAAGGAATATGAGTTTACTGAAGTAAATAATATAAATAAATAATAATTTTATTTGGCGTATTTTATATAAATATACGCCATTTTTCTATTTATTTTTGCTAACTATAGTATTATAATAAATACATAGGGAGGATTAAATATGATTGAAAAGATAAAAAATAATATTAAGTATATTATGTTTTTGGCTGCTTTTGTTTCTATTGGATTAGTTATTCCTAGCATTTTTGGATTGTTTTCATCTGAAATAACTGATACTTCAATTATTAGTCTATTGTATTATGCTGGAATTATATTAACCAATATATTCATTCTTATAATGGCTAATAAAAAAATAGAAGAAATTAATATTACTATCCCATTATTGCTAATTTGTATAGCTAAAATTATTAGTTATGTAAATGGTATAATGAATAATCAATATATTAATTTAGTTTATATTGGCTTATATTTAAGTATATTAATTTTACAATTTATAAAGTGTAATAAAAAAGTCTTATTTGCTCTTTATATATTATTAGCTTTAGCTATTTCCTTTACAATACTTAATGTATTTACAGGTTCTCAACTTGGATTAGCTAGTCTTATTTGCTTATGCATAATATTCTTAATTATTTATTTACAAAAAGGAAAGGGAGAAGAATAATGAAAAAGTTGACTTTAGCTTCATTTGTTTTAAATTTAGTAGCGGTATTACTACCAATAGTTTCAATTGTATTATATTTTATTAAAAAGGATGATTTACCAACAAATTATTCAACATTAATTGGATTAGTATTTATTGGTGTTTTAACATCAATTGTTAGTGTAGTATTTTTGAAGAAATTTGAAAATAAATTAAGAGTTCTTCATATTATTCCAGTATTATTAAATTATGTAGGTTTTTCTATTGTTTTGGCTGCAATTAGTGGTACTACATCAAATTCTAATACAGTTTTAGGATTATTAGTAATTGTTTTATATGTAGTTGGATTAGTATTTGCATTAACTAAGAATGCAAAATGGGCTTCAATTGTAGTTATTACTATTAGCAGCTTATTTATTAAATTATGTTTGCCTATTGCTTTTGGAAATATAGTTTCATCTGATGTAGAGATGCTTATTCTTGCATTTATTGGATTATATTATGTGATAACCTTTGTAGCTCAAATAGTATTCTTTTCTGCAAATTTTCTTGCTAATAGCGAAAATAAAGAAGTAGATTCAAAAACAGAATAATTTTTATTCACTATGCTTGAATAATAAGCATAGTTTTTTTATGTAAATTATGCTTAATATTTAGTAAATGGATACTAAATTATAAATGAAAATAAAAGATTTTTTATCAAAACGTTTTCATAAACATTTTATTAATGTTTGATTTATTTAATTTCAATATTAGTTTGTGTTATAATAGTAATGATAAGTACTTTATGAAAAGGAGATAAATATGAAAATATCAATAGGTTGTGATCATTCCGCATTGGAATTAAAAGACGCAATTATCACTCACCTAGAGAGTTTAGGACATGTTGTTCTTGATAAAGGAACATATACTAAAGATAGTTGTGATTATACTGATTATGGATATTTAGTAGCAAAAGATATTAAAGATGGTGTTGTTGAACGTGGTATTGTAATTTGCTATACTGGTATTGGTATGTCTATTATTGCAAATAAGGTTAAGGGTGTAAGATGTGCACTTGTAGGTTCTAAAGATGCTGCTACTTTAACAAGAGAGCATAACGATACTAACTGTTTAGCTTTATCTGCTAAATATACAGGAATTCCATTAGCCAAAGAAATTGTTGATATATGGCTAAATACTGAATTTTCACATAACGAAAGACATCAAAGAAGAATCAATAAAATAACAGAATATGAGGAGAAGGAATTATGTCAAAAGTAGTTGTATTAAATCATGCATTAATTAAACATAAGCTAACAAATATTAGAAATAAAAATACTTCGACAAAGGATTTCTATCAAAATGTAAATGAAATTGCTGGCTTAATGGCATATGAAATAACACGTGAATTTCCCTTAAAAGAAGTAGAAATTGAAACTCCTATTTGTAAATCAATTCAATATGAGCTTGCTAGTGAAGTAGTAATAGTTCCTATTTTACGTGCTGGCTTAGGAATGGTTGATGGAATAAGAGAAATGATACCTACAGCTAAGGTTGGTTTCATTGGATTATATCGTGACGAGGAAACCTTAGAGCCACATGAATACTATGCAAAATTCCCTAATGAAATAAAGGATTCTATTGTTTTATTAGTAGATCCTATGCTTGCAACAGGAGGAAGTGCATCAGCTGCTATTACAATGCTTAAGAAGCGTGGCTGTAAGGATATTCGTTATGTTGGATTAGTAGGAGCTCCTGAAGGAATTAAGGCACTTCAAAATGATCATCCAGATGTTGATATTTATTTAGCTAGTCTAGATGAAAAGCTAAATGAAAAGGGATATATTGTTCCTGGTTTAGGTGATTGTGGCGATCGTTTATTTGGAACTAAATAATGAAAGTAAAAAAATATGCCAAATATTATTCACTAGGTACTCAAGGTATTTTTACCATGGTCATTCTATTATTTTTGGGTTATTATATTGGCTATAAAATAAATAAGGATTCACCATGGCCTGCAATATTAGCAGTTGTGGGTGTATTAATTGGTTTATTTACCTTTGTTTCATATTTGCTATATATTCTTAAGTGTGAAGAAAAGGAAAAGAAAAATGAGAAATCTTAAAGCAAATCTTTGGGTTGTTCCCATTACTTTAATAGTTACTTTTATAGTAGCACTGATTTTAGGATTGACTGGTCTTAATTGGAAATATTTTTTAATTGGGGCTTTATTAGGATTAATGAATCATAGTATTATGGTTAAGCAAAATGCTAGGATGGTTAGAATGGTTCAATTAGATCCTGATCATACAGTATTTAATCCTAAAAAATCAGCATTATTATGGTATTTAATTAGAATGGGATTATTTTTAGGAGTATTTGTTGTATTAGTATATTTTTCTAATATTAAGAATGATCATTCTAAAATATGGGATATTGTAATAGCCTTAGGTGGATATATAGTAATGAAAATAATATTTGTATTATGCTTAGTATTTTTTAAAGAGAAGAAGGTGAAAGATAAGTGACCTTTTTATATGACTTTTATGGTCCTATGAAGGCTAGTGTCATAATTATTGCTGTTCTTTGTATTTTCTTTATAATATTATCATTTTTTATTAAGAAGGTTGATCCTTCTAAAAAAACTCCATTATGGCTAGTGCCGTTTTTGTGGATTGTTGATTTAGTAAATGGATTTGTTAAAGAAAATATTGGAATGAGATGGAAGAGCTATGCTCCATGGTTTTTGACATTAGTAATATTTATATTTTTTGCAAATATCTCAAGTATTTATTTACTTGATAATCCAACAAGCTATATTGTTGTAACTGCTGCATTGGCATTTTGCTCTTTTGTAGTTATTCAAGCTACAGGTGTTGTATCCCTTGGTCCAAAGGGATATTTAAAGAGCTTTTTAGACCCAATGCCACTTATGCTTCCTATGAATATCATTAGTGAGTTTACATTCCCATTATCATTATGCCTACGTTTATATGGAAATGTAGTTTCAGGAGTTGCAATATCAATTCTTGTTAAAAATGCATTTGAATGGTTTGCAATACCATTTATGCCTGTAATCAATTTGCTATTTGATATAGCTTTTAGCATTATTCAAGTAGCAGTATTCGTTATTCTGTCTATTATCTTTACTTCTATGAAGATTAAAGATGAAGAAAAAATATATAATAAATAATAAAGGAGAATTTATAAAATGGATTTTATGTTAGTTTTACAAAATGTTTTATTAGCTTTTGCTGAGATTTCTGTTGGAGAAGGTTTAAAGTATATCGCAGCTGCAATTGCGGTATTTACTGGTTTTGCCTGTGCATTAGGTGAAGGTAATGTTGCAGCTCATGCACTTGATGCAATGGCTCGTCAACCTGAAATTGCTGGTAATCTACGTGTATCAATGCTTATTGGTCAAGCAGTATCAGAAACTACTGGTCTATATGGTCTAGTAATCGCTATTTTAATTCTATTTATTTAATATTGAAAGGAACTACTAAAGGGTAGTTAAAGGTAAAAATATGTTTTTAAGTATGGCAGATGCTATATCTGAAATAATGTTATATTTAAAGCGTTCCTTTGGCCCTATTACTGGCGCGAATGGTGGTTGTGATATCCTTACTGCTGCTGCAGAATTTGGTGTTCAGCTTGCGTCTACTATCCTTCTATTTATAATAGTTCGTGTTTTTTTCTGGAAGCCTATTACTAACATTCTTGAAAAAAGAAGAGAAGCAATGGATCATGATCTAGAAGCTGCAAAAGAGGCTAAAGAAACAGCAGTTGAAACTCAAAAGAAACTTGAAGCTGAATTAGGTGAGGCTAAAAGTAAAATTAGAGAAATGCTAGAGGCTGCTGAAAAGGAAGCTAATATAAAGCGAGATGAAATATTAGCTAAGGCTAAGGAAGATGCTGAAAAGAGAATGGAAAATCTTGAGCTTGAATTAGCAAATGAAAAGAAAAGCATGGAAGCTGAAATTCGTAAAGAAATTGTTGATGTTGCATTCGCTGCTGCTGAGAAAATAGTCGCAAGAGAAATTAATCAAGACAAGTATTTAGATGTCGTTGATGAAATCTTGAAGGGAGCTATGGAATAGTGGTTGAAAATGAATATGCTCAAGCTATTTACGATTTAGCTAAGGAAGAAAATAAAATAGATATTATAAATGAATGCTTTATAGTTGTAAATAAAAGTATTGAAGATAATGATTTTATGGAATTATTATCCTCTCCAAAACTTACTAAAGAGGAAAAAAAGAATATTCTTACTAAGGTATATGGTAAGCTCGATAGTCTTTTTTTAGATTTTATGTATGTTTTAATTGATAATAATAGAATTAATAGAATTAGTTATATTTATGATTATTATAATCAATTAATTAAAATTGAACATAATATCTTACATATTGAGGCTTATTCAGTTAAGGAATTAACTAAGACTCAAATAGATAATTTACGTAAAACATTATCATCCTATTATAATGGTAAAACTTTAGAAATTGAGAATATAGTAGATCCAAAATTAATTGGTGGAGTACGTATTGAATGTAATGGTAAAACATTGGATGTTACATTGAAAAAGTCGCTAGCTAATATGAAGGATTCACTATAAGAAAGGGTAAAAAATGGCAAATATTAATTTATCTGAAATATCAAGCTTAATTAAAGAACAAATTAAAGCCTATAAGGAAGATATTCAAACAGAAAATGTCGGAACTGTCATTCAGGTTGGTGATGGTATTGCCCTTGTACATGGATTAAAGGAAGCAATGTCTTCTGAACTATTAGATTTTCCTAATGGTGTTAGAGGAATGGTACAAAATCTTGAGGAGGATAAGGTTGGTGTTATCCTTTTAGGAGATAGTGCTAAGGTAAAAGAAGGTGACCTTGTAAAATGTACAGGAAAAATTCTAGAAGTGCCAGTTGGTGATGAATTTATTGGTAGAGTAGTTGATGCATTAGGAAGACCTTTAGATGGTAAAGGGGCTATTCATTCAACTCATACTAGACCTATTGAGGTTAAAGCTACTGGTGTAATGGATAGAATGAGTGTTAATACCCCACTTCAAACTGGTATTAAGGTACTTGATGCCTTAGTTCCAATTGGTAGAGGACAAAGAGAATTAATTATTGGTGACCGTCAAACTGGTAAAACATCAATTGCAGTAGATACAATATTAAATCAAAAGGGTAAGGATGTAATTTGTATTTATGTAGCTATTGGTCAAAAGGAATCAACAGTTTCAAACGTATATGAAACTTTAAAAAATAATGGAGCAATGTCTTATTCATTAATTGTTTCAGCTTCAGCTTCAAATCCAGCACCAATGCTTTATTTAGCACCATATGCTGGTGTTACTATGGCTGAATATTTTATGTATCAAGGTAAAGATGTATTAATTGTATATGATGACTTATCTAAGCATGCGGTTGCATATCGTGAAATGTCACTATTATTACATAGACCACCAGGACGTGAAGCATATCCAGGTGATGTATTCTATCTACATTCAAGATTACTTGAGCGTGCAGCGAAATTAAATAATGAATTAGGTGGCGGAAGTATTACTGCTTTACCTATCATTGAAACTCAAGCAGGAGATATTTCGGCATATATTCCTACAAATGTAATTTCTATTACAGATGGACAAATATATTTACAATCTGATTATTTCTATAAAGGTATTAGACCTGCAATTAATGCTGGTTTATCAGTATCACGTGTAGGTGGTGCTGCCCAAACTAAGGCTATAAAGAAGGTTTCTGGTACCCTTCGTCTAGATTTAGCAAGTTATCGTGAGCTTGAATCATTCTCACAATTTGGTTCTGATTTAGACCCTTCAACTAAGGCAAGACTAGAACGTGGAAAGAGAACTCAAGAAATTTTAAAGCAAGGCTTACATGTTACACTTGCTATGGAAGAAGAAGCAATGATTTTATATTCTTTAGTTCATGGCTTCTTAGATGATATAGAAGTTGAGGATTTAGCCCGTTTTGAGGCTGATTTATATTCTGATTTAAAATATTCTGAAGAGGGTAAGGAAATTGCTAAGAGTATAAGAGAAAATAAGGTATTACCTGATTCAAATATTCTAGATAATTATTTAACTGAATTTAAGAAGAAATTTATGTAGTGGAGGTATTGATATGGCAAACTCACTACGTGAAGTTAAATCTCGAATTAATTCAACAAAGAGTACTGCTCAAATAACAAAGGCTATGTATATGGTTAGTAGCTCTAAGGTGAAAAGAGCAGAAAAAAATTATAAATCATATAAGGACTTTATGGAAAGAATAGCTAATATGGTTAACTTAATTGTTGAAAAAGCAAGTGAGGATTATGAACATCCTTTATTAGTTCCAAGAGAAATAAAGAAAACTGCATATTTCATCATTACCTCAGATAGAGGTCTTGCAGGAGCTTATAATTCTTCAATATTTAAAGCTTTAGAGGAACACTTAAAAAATAATCATAAGGATAATAGTGAATTTATTACTGCCGCAGTAGGAAAGCAAGGCTATGGTTATTTAAAAAAGATGAAGTATCCAATGATAAACGATGATCCTACATTTATACGTGATGATGTATTATTTGTAGATATTGCTCCATTAAGTAAAGCCCTAATTGATTTATATTTAAATAAGGAAATAGATAAGCTTGTTATAGTATATAATCATTATGTTAATAGCTTAACTCAAGAAATCAGATTTGAAGAGCTATTACCTATAAAAAAGATTGAAGGTAAGAAAATTAACATTGATTATACTTATGAAACAGGAATAGAAAAAACCTTGAATCTAATTTTACCAATGTATATTCAAGATATTATTTATGGTATAATTTTGGATTCAAAAACAGCAGAGCATTCAGCAAGAATGAATTCAATGAAGAATGCGACAGATAATGCTGATGAAGTAATTGAAAAATTACAATTATTATATAATAGAGCCCGTCAAAATGTTGTAACAAATGAATTAATAGACATTATTGGTGGAGCAAATGCGATAGGAGGGGAAAACTAGTGTTTGGAAAAATAGTAGAGGTTAAGGGACCAGTAGTAGATGTATTATTTGAAAACGAATTACCTGCTATTAATGATGCCTTAACAATTGATTATAGTAAAGAAGATAATCATGGAATTGAAATTCATTTAACACTTGAGGTAGCCCTACATATAGGAAATAAAAAGGTTCGTTGTATCGCTATGGATTCAACTGATGGTCTTATGCGTGGTATGAAGGTAAAGTGTACTGGAGGACCAATATCTGTACCAGTTGGACAGGAAACATTAGGAAGAGTATTTAATGTATTAGGTAATTCTATTGATGGTAAAGAAGAATTAACAAATGTTGAAAAACATCCTATTCATAGAGATGCACCAAAGCTTGATGAATTATCTCCAAATGTAGAAATATTTGAAACAGGTATTAAGGTTATAGATTTACTTGCTCCATACATTAAGGGTGGTAAAATTGGTCTATTTGGTGGTGCCGGTGTTGGTAAAACAGTATTAATTCAAGAGCTAATCCATAATGTAGCAGAGGAGCATGATGGTATTTCAGTATTTACAGGTGTAGGTGAACGTACTCGTGAAGGTAATGACCTATATCATGAAATGAGTGAAAGTGGTGTTATTAATAAAACTGCCATGGTCTTTGGTCAAATGAATGAACCACCAGGAGCACGTATGAGAGTTGCATTAACTGGATTAACAATGGCAGAATATTTTAGAGACCAAGAACATCAAGATGTATTATTATTTATTGATAATATTTATCGTTTTACTCAAGCAGGTTCTGAGGTTTCAGCTTTATTAGGAAGAATGCCTTCAGCAGTAGGATATCAGCCTACATTAGCTACAGAAATGGGTAAGCTACAAGAAAGAATTACTTCAACTAAGGAAGGTTCTATTACATCTATTCAAGCTATATATGTACCTGCTGATGACTATACAGACCCAGCTCCAGCAACAACCTTTACACATCTTGATGCGACAACAAATCTTTCTCGTAAACTAACTGAAGAGGGTATTTACCCTGCTGTAGACCCATTACAGTCTACATCAAGAGCTTTACAGCCTGAAATAGTTGGTAAGGAGCATTATGAGGTTGCTCGTCGTGTTCAGCAAATTCTTCAAAGATATAATGAATTACTTGATATTATTGCAATCTTAGGTATGGATGAATTATCAGAGGAAGATAAGCTTACAGTATGTCGTGCAAGACGTGTTAAGCTATTCTTATCTCAAAATATGTTTATCGGTGGTCAATTTACAGGTATTCCTGGTGCGTATGTTCCAGTATCTGAAACAGTCCGTGGATTTAAGGAAATACTTGATGGTAAGCATGATAATGTACCTGAAGAAGCCTTTAGACTTGTTGGTACCATTGATGATGTATTAGAAAAGGCAAAGGGCTTAGTGAAATAATGAGAATTATAGTTTCTACTCATCAAGGTAATTTATATAATGAAGAAGTAGATTATGTAGTTGTTCATAGCGCTACAGATGGCGAATATGCAATTATGTCAGACCATATTCCTGTTATTTCTGTAATGGAAGAAGGATATATTAAATTTGTTCGTGGTAATGAAGAATATTACGTTGTTTTAGTAAGTGGTATCCTAGAATTTCATGATAATACAGTTGTAGTCTTAGTTCAGGAGGCACATATTGGTCAAAATAAGGACTCTGCAAAGGCTCATCTTGAACAAATAAGAAAAGAGAGAATGGAGCTTAATAAAAAAGAAGCCATTGACTTTACTCAAAAGGAAAAGGAGCTTCATGAAAATATAAAAAAAGCTGGTGCAGGAAGCTTATAAAAATTTAGCTATATACCCTAGGTGTATAGCTTTTTTAAAAGGTGAAATATGTTAACAATCAACATAAATTATATTTTATATACAGTTATATATTTATTAAGCTTTTGTTTTTCCTATTATGTGGTAATATCTTCACGGATGGAATCGTTATTTAAGCAAGGAAGTATTTGGTCAATTAGAATAGCTCAAGTTTTACTAAGTGGAATAATTGCTTATTTATTTACTCAAGGAATCTATAATTTAATAACAATGTTTAATATTTAAAAAAAATAATTATTTTTTGTATAAACTTTCCCCTAGTAGCTCATAATACAAGTGAGGTGAAAGTATGAAACAAAAAATTAAAAGCTTTTTAGTTGAGAAAAAGGAATTAATCATATTTATTAGCGCGATTGTATTTGTATTTATTTCAGTTGTAGCCATTGCTTCATTTGCATTTAAGGATAATTCTGTTCCAGTAGTTGATCCTACAAATGTAGTAACTCCAACAAAAACAGATGACCCAGTTGTAGAGCCTACAAAAACAGATGAGCCTGTAGCTATTATTCATAAGTTTTCATTACCAGTTTCTGGTGAATATGAAATGGTTAGAATCTTCTTTGATAGTTCTTTGAATGATGAGGAATTAGCTTCAGCAATTATTGACAATGGAACTACTATTGAAACATCATCAGGAATTTCTTTTGCAAAAAGTGATAACTCATCATTTGATGTCTTATCAATTTATGAAGGAGAGGTCGTAGATGTTACAACTGATGAAGTATTAGGATGTTCTGTAACAATTAAGCATGCTAATAACGTAAAAAGTATTTATTCCTCTTTACAGGATGTTACAGTTGAAATTGGACAAGAGGTTACTCAAGGTAGTGTAATCGGCCAAGCATCAACTTCATCTAATGATATCTCAGCCGGAGTACATGTATATTTACAAACTATGGTTAATGATAAATATATAAATCCTGCATCAATAATGGGACGCACATTAGAAGAATTAATTTCAGAAAAGTAAGCAAAGGACAAGTCTTTATAGACTTGTTTTTTTGTAATAAAAGTGCATTTTTTCTCATAAGATTTTATGGTGATAAAATGCTAGATGAACTAGAAAAAAGAGTTATTGAAATAGCGTATTTAATGTTAGATGGAAATAGAACAGTTAGAGAAGTGGCAAGGATTATAGGAATTTCAAAATCTACAGTTCATTATGATTTAACTAAAAGGCTAGATTCTATCGATAATTCCTTATATTTAAAGGTTAGAAAGTTATTAGATTACAATAAAAAAATCCGCCATATTAGAGGCGGAGAAGCAACTAGACTAAGGTATCTACATAAGTCTCAATAATATCATTACCTACTTCAGTTAAAGATGATGCTTCAATTTTATATTTATATAAATCATCTTTTAATTCTTCAAAATAATCAATATCTGTAGAACCTTCAATAATTACATCCTTTTGAAAAGAAACATTATTTATATTAATTTTATTCATAGTATTTAATATTGTATTATATCCAGAATATGAGGTTGTTAAAATAAATTTTTTTTGTAATTTTGGTACATATATTTTAACTCCCTTTAAGCATTCACTTACAGAAGAGGAATAAGCTCTAACCAGTCCACCTGCACCTAATAAAATTCCCCCAAAATATCTAGTGACAATAGCTAAAATATTAGTTAATCCTTTCTTTTTTAATACATCAATCATAGGGGCTCCAGCTGTTTTTGAGGGCTCACCATCATCTGAGGCCTTTTGAATATCTTGATTTTCTCCTAAAATATATGCATAGCAATTATGAGTCGCATCATAATGCTTTTTTCTTATATAATTTAATTTTTCATTTACTTCTTGAATAGAATTGACTCTATATATTCTACAAATAAATTCACTTTTTTGAATAATTATTGTATTTTCGTATTCACCCTGAATTAAAAACAAATTAATCACCATTCTTTTCGATTTATTTTATCATAATATCATATTTTCTACAATTAGCATTTTATAAAAAACTAGACTACATCTTAATAAAATGCTATAATACAAAAGGTGTTGGTTATGAACGAATTCGGTTTAGGTTTAGAATTAATTAAATATATTAATACCTTAGGCTATGAAGCATATTTAGTAGGTGGGTGTGTTAGAGATTATTTATTAAATATCCCATCAAATGACATTGATATTACAACATCAATGCCAATTGATGAAATAAAAACTCACTTTACTACTATAGATAATGGTTCTTCATATTATTCTTTAACTATTTTATATCATAATATTTCTTTTGAAATTACTCATTTTAGAAAGGATTTAAGATATTTAGATAACAGACATCCTGAGGTTATATATGCAGATACTCTAATAGAGGATGCCGAAAGAAGAGATTTTACAATTAACGCACTAGCACTGAATCATGATAAAAAGATTTATGATTATTTTGAAGGACTTAGTGATTTAAAAAATAAAATAATAAGAACTATTAATGATCCAAATGAAAGATTTCAAGAAGATTCCTTAAGAATATTAAGAGGCTTATATTTTTCATCAAAATTGAACTTTGATATTGAGAATAATACTCTTAATGCAATGATAGAAAATCGTCATTTACTTAAAAATCTTTCTAATGAAAGAATTTATGATTATTTTATTAAACTTGTTTACGCAAATACTAATAAAGGAATTAAATATATTATAAATAATAATATATTTGAGTATATAGAAGAATATAAAGCTTGGCTATTAGTTTCTTCAAATAGATATTCTATTGATTCTTTAAAATATTTATATACATTGAATTATTTAAAATATCCTCCTATGATAAATAAAAAAGAAAAAAGACTTTGTGATATATTAATTCAATTAATAGAAAATAATTATTCTAATTATTATTTATATTTATATCAAAATGAATTAATTAATTTCAAGGAAATATTAGATGATTATTATGAATTAAAAAATAGAATCATTTCATTTCCAATAAAAAATGATAATGATTTGGCTATATCAAAAGAAGAAATAACAAGTCATTTTCTAGGTGTGAATAAATCATTAATGATAAAGAAAATAATAACTAAAATTTTAAATAATGAACTTGATAATACTCAAGAAGATATTAATAGATATATAAGGGAGATTTCTTATGAATAAGATATATGCATTTATAGATTCTTATGAAATAATAACAATATTAGTTGATAAAACTATAAAAAATCCTCAAAAAAAATTTTATTTATCTAATGGAAGCTATAAAGAACCAATTCAAATAATTACATCATATGAAGAATCATTATTTTATAAATATGTAGCTAAATTTATAAGAGGAACTTCATTACATAAGGATTATTATGTAATTGATGATGAGGGTAATGATGCATTACTTCAAAGTGGTTCTATAGTTAGAACAAAAGAATTTGAAGAGGAATTCAAATATGATGGACCTTTAGGAGTAGAGTACCATAAGGAATATACTATTATTAGAGTTTGGTCACCAGTTGCTAAAGAAATAAAGGTTGGAATAATAAAAGATAATTTAGAAGAACAATATTCATTATTCTATAAGGATTGTGGAGTATGGGAAATAACATTATATGGAGATTATGAAGGAATAGGCTATATCTTATATTCTAGAGTAGCTAAAGAGTTAGTTAAAATTAATGATCCTTATGCTATTTCAAGCGCAACTAATGGAGAATATAATTATATTATTAATCCAGATAAGCTTTATAAAATGAAATATAAAAAACCTAAATTTAGTGGAAATATAACAGATTCTATTATTTATGAAGCGTCAATTAGAGATTTTACTTGTAATTTAGAATCAGAAAATAAAGGTACATTTTTAGGAATGCTTGAGAATAATCCTACAACAAAAGGATATCCAACTGGCATTGAATATATAAAATCATTAGGAGTTACTCATCTACAGCTAATGCCTATTTTTGATTTTGGTGGAGTTGATGATGATAAGAAGGATAAAAAATATAATTGGGGCTATAATCCAGAACAATTTTTTGTTCCTTGTGGATGGTATTCTAAAAATCCTAATGATCCTTATTCTAGAATAAATGAGCTATTAGAGCTTGTAGATAATTGTCATAATTTAGGATTAAGAGTAGTAATGGATGTAGTATTTAATCATGTATTTGTATGTGAGAAATTCGCATTTGACAATTTAGTCCCAGGATATTTTTATAGAGTAGAATATGATGGAAACAAATCAAATGCCTCAGGCTGTGGTAATGTTATCGCAACAGAAAGATACATGGCCTCACGCTTCGTTATTGATGCATTAGAATATTATACAAAGGTATTTAATATTTCAGGCTTTAGATTTGATTTAATGGGATTATTAGATATTAATACATTAAATCAAGCTCAAGTGAGATTAAAAAAATTAGAACCAGAAATCATATTATATGGTGAAGGCTGGAATATGATGAATCCTTTGCCAGATAGTGAAAGACCACATATGTATAATCATTATAAAATGCCTGAATATGCATTTTTTAATGATAGATTTAGAGATTTAATAAGAGGAAGTCAATGGAATAAATCAAGAGGCTTTGCTTTTGATAGTGAGTTTAATATGTTTGATATTTCACATTTAATAAGTGGTTCTTGTTTAGATTTCTTTAAATTTTATTCGCCTACTCAAACTATAAATTATATTGAATGTCATGATAATTATACCTTCTTTGATTTTGCTATTAAAGAACTTGGCATCGATGAGGATAAGGCAAAGGATGCTTCTAGATTTGCTTTACAAACTGTAATAATGTCAGAAGGTGTTCCTTTTATTCATGCGGGAGAAGAATTCTTTAGAACAAAAAATGGTATTGAAAATTCTTATAATGAAAAAGATTCAATTAATAAATTTGATTATAAAAGAAGAGATAGGTATTATTCAAACATCGAAGGAATTAAGGATTTAATAGAAATAAGAAAGGAATATCCAGTATTTAGATTAACTAAGTCTGGAGATATTAGAAAAAATTTACATTTATTAGATGGGTTATCTGATACTCATATGGTTGGTATTTTATATCAGGATAATAATTATTGTTTTTATGTTTTATATAAAAATGATTATGAAGTAAGAAAAATTCCTTTAGAAGCAGAAATGATTTTTGATGGAAAGAAAAAATGTGCTATAATTAAGAAGGAATTCAAATTAGAAGCTCCAGGTGTATATATACTGCGAAAGGAAATAAAAAACGATGAAAATAATTGGAAGAATAACAGCAATTAATACATCTGATGGAAAACATAATTTAGCTGTATTAACAAAGGATAATGAAACATTTAATATAAAAATAAAAATAGAAGATTCAGAGGATATAAAAATTGGTGGTGTTTATCAATTTGAGTGTAAAGTCAAAGAAGGAGAAAGAACAGGATATTATGTATATTCTCATTCTTCAATAGAAAACTTAGAATTAGAAGAAAAAAATGAAACCTTAAGAAGCTTTTATAGCTCATCACCTATTAGCTTAATTGATGCTGAAAATGAAATAAATAAATATGTTAATAAGCTTGATAATAAAATTATTAAGGATATTACAAGCTATTTAATTAATAAATTTCATGATGATTTTTATGTTTATCCAGCTGCTACTAAATTTCATCATGCTTATGTAGGAGGATTAGCATATCATTCAATTGGAATGCTACACATGGCAGATTCATTTATTGAAAATTACAATTATTTAAATAAAGATTATGTTTATGCAGGAATTATGCTTCATGATATTGGTAAAACAATAGAGCTAACAGGAGCAGTTAATACTGAGTATTCATTAAAGGGACAATTATTAGGTCATTTAGTACTCGGCGCAATGGAAATCGCAGATACTGCTAAGATTCTTGGATATCAAGAAACCGAAGAAGTGTTAATGCTTGAGCATATGCTAATATCTCATCATGGACAGCCTCAATTTGGTTCCGCAAAAAAACCAATGACTCCTGAGGCATTAGCTTTATGGTTTATTGATACTATTGATTCTAAATTTAGAGTATTAGGTGAAGAATTAGAAAAAACTGAGTCTCATGAATTTACTGATGCGATTGGGGTATTAGATAGAGGTAAGTTTTATAAAATTTAGCCTTGAAATAATTTAATAATTTGAGTATAATTATTTTGATATTAATTTGATGAGGAAAGACATAGTAGAATAATTTTATTTAGAGAGAGAATCATTTGGTGAAAGATTCTTATAAAATTTCTATGAATTCACTTTCTGAAAGATGCTAATAACATCCGTTTGCTGCGTTAAAGCGTAATGAGTGCCTAATAATATTTTTATTTTTAGGAACTAAGGTGGTAACACGATAATTCGTCCTTAGAGAAATCTAAGGATTTTTTTATTTAACAATAAATTCTAGGAGGGGTATTATGAGTCAATTAGATGAATTAGAACACGTAGTTGATGATTTAGAAAACGAATTAAATGATGTTAATGATTTAAACCAGCTACAACAAAAAAAAGCAAATTATTTAGGTAAAAAGGGTATTATTGCACAAGCAATGTCTGGAATGAAGGATTTATCTGCTGAGGCAAGAAAAGAAATTGGAATGCGCTCAAATAAGATTAAACAAACTCTAGAAGAAAAATTTGAACAAAAGAGAAAAGCAATAGAAGAGGCTATTATTAATAAAAAGCTTCAAAATGAAACAATTGATGTTACATTACCTGGATATTATATTCCTGCAGGAGGAATTCATCCACTTAATCAAACAATTATGGAGCTTGAGGATTTATATATAGGTATGGGCTATACTGTAGCTGAAGGACCAGAAGTAGAAACAGATGAAAACTGCTTTGAAAGATTAAATCTTCCTAAGGGACATCCAGCAAGAGATATGCAGGATACATTCTATATTAATCCAGAGGAGCTATTAAGAAGTCAAACAAGTCCAGTACAGGTTCGTACTATGCTTGAAAAAAAGGGTGAGCCTATTAAGATTATTTGTCCTGGTAAGGTTTATAGAAGAGATGCTGATGATGCTACCCATTCACATCAATTTATGCAATGTGAGGGTTTAGTTTTAGGTACTGATATTACTTTAGCAGATTTAAAGGGTGCATTACTTGAAATGGCAAGAAAAATGTTTGATAAGGATAGAGAAATTCGTCTACGTCCATCCTTCTTCCCATTTACAGAACCATCAGTTGAAGTAGATGTTTCTTGTGGTTTATGTGGTGGTAGAGGCTGTAGTACCTGCAAAAATACTGGTTGGATTGAGGTATTAGGTGCTGGTATGGTTAATGATAATGTATTAAGAATGAGTGGCTATGACCCTGAAAAGATTCAAGGCTTTGCCTTTGGTATTGGCGTTGAGAGAATTACAATGCTTAAACACAAGATTGATGATATTAGAAACTTCTATACTAATGATATTCGTTTCTTAAATCAATTTAAGGAGGAAAAGTAAAATGAAGGTTTCAAAGAATTGGTTAAGTGATTATATTGATTTAAGTAATTATACAGATGAACAGTTATTTACTGAAATTAATGCTCATGTATGTGAAATAGAATCATATAAGAAATTAGTAGAAGCTACAAATTTAACAATAGCTAAGGTTTTAGAATGTGTTCCTCATCCAAATAGTGATCATTTACATGTTTGTCAGGTTGAAATTAGACCTAATGAGGTTTCACAAATTGTATGTGGAGCACCAAATGTTAAGACTGGTGTAAAGGTTATTTGTGCTTTACCTGGTGCAGTATTACCTGGTAATTTTAAGATTAAACCATCAAAGATTCGTGGTGTAGAATCAAATGGTATGCTATGTAGCTTACAAGAATTAGGAATTGAAGAAAAATATGTAGAACCAGAATTTAAGGATGGAATCTATTTATTTAAAGATGATGCTCCTATAGGAGAAGACCCTTTAAAATATTTAGGCTTTGATGATACAGTTATTGATTTAGAATTAACTTCAAATCGTTCAGATTTATTATCAATTGAGGGTGTGGCTTTTGATATGGGCGCAACTCTTAAGCATAAGATTAATCCTCATATTCCAGTATTACATACTATAGCTAAGCCAAATCCAGTTACTGTTAAAGTAGAAACAGATAAATGCTATAAATATAATGCTCGTTATTTAGAAAATGTTACAATCAAGGATTCTCCTCAATGGATGAAGGCAAGATTAATAGCTAGTGGTATTAGACCAATTAATAATGTTGTAGATATTACAAATTATGTATTAATTGAAATGGGTCAACCACTTCATGCCTTTGATGCGGATTCATTAGGTAATACAATTTTAGTAAGACAAGCCTTAGATGGAGAAAAAATAACTACTTTAGATTCAATTGAAAGAACTTTAAATAGTGATGATATTGTTATAACTAATGGTAATGATGCAATATGTGTTGCAGGAGTTATGGGTGGATTATCTACTGAGGTATTACCTACAAGTAAAAATATTGTTTTAGAGGGTGCTTATTTTGATCCACTTTCAATCCGTAAAACTTCAACTAAATTAGGATTGAAGAGTGAATCAAGTGTTCGCTTTGAAAGAAAAATAGATTATGATAGAGTTGAACGTGCCTTAGATTATGCTTGTGAGTTAATGGAAAAATATGCTGATGCTAAAGTATATGAAGAGGTTAAGCGTGATGTAAAGGTTACACCTAATGAAAAGCATGTATCAATTACAGTAGAAAAGATTAATAATGTTTTAGGAACAAGCTTAAGTGAAGCATATATTGATGATTTATTTACAAGCTTAGCATATTCTTATACAAAAGAAGGTAATTTATATAATATTACATTACCATCAAGAAGAATGGATTTAGAAGAATCACCTCAAGATATTATTGAAGATGTTGCTAGAATGTATGGATATAATAATATTCCTACAACAATAGCAAAAACAAGAGATAAGGGCTATTTAACATATAAACAAAAAAGAACTAGATTAGTTCGTCAAATATTAGCTTATATGGGTTTAAATGAGGTTGTATCTTATTCTTTAATCTCTAAAAAGGATTTAGGCTTATGGGTAGAAGAAGTTAAAGAACCAGTAGAGGTTTTAATGCCTTTAACTGAGGATAGAGCTGTAATGAGAGAAAGCTTATTAAATGGAGTAGTTGATGCAATTAGCTATAATAAAGCAAGAAAAATTGATAATTTAGCTTTATTTGAAATTGGTAATGTTTATAGTAAGAATGAAGAGCATCTTCATTTAGCTATTGCCTTATCAGGAGTTTACACTCATCAACAATGGAATGGCACTAAGCAGGTAAGTGATTTCTTCTTATTAAAGGGTATATTAGAATCATTATTCTCTAAATTAGGCTTTAAAGCTTCATATATTCCATATAAAGGTATAAAAGCATTCCATCCTGGAAGATGTGCAGAAATTATTCATAATGGACATTCGATTGGAGTAATTGGAGAAATACATCCAAAAACAGCAAAAGATTTAGGTGTTAATGGCTGTTGTGCATTAGAAATAAATTTAGAGGATTTAGTAACTGAAGAGAATAAATTAAAATATTCTTCAATTAACAAATTCCCTTCTGTAGAAAGAGATTTGGCTATTGTTTGTGATAAAACAATAAGCTCTTCTGATATTCAAAGAGTTATTGAAAAATCAGGAAAGAAATATTTAACAAATATTGATTTATTTGATGTATATACAGGTGAAAATGTTGGTGTAAATGAGAAATCCTTAGCATTTAAATTAATATTTGAGGATCCTACAAAAACTCTAGCTACTGAAGAGGTTGATGAGGTTATTAAAAATATATTAGATAAGCTAGCTAAGGAATATAATGCTAGATTAAGATAATAAAATATAGTTAATTATAATTAATTTAATGATGAAATTAAGGCGATTATATACTACTTTTAAATTATAGTAGTTATATGATCGCTTTTTGTTATTTATTATTTATTTGTATTAAATAATTATGTTGCAATCTAAAGATGAATCAGAGTAATATTTTTAAAGTTGAAATATATGGATTTTTAAATTGTTATAGTTTATAATTAATCAAGGCATTAATTGTTAAGAAGTTTGATTTTTAACAAAAAAGAGTATATTTTAATTAATAATATTATAATTTAAAAGAATAATTATAATATTAATATGTGGCTTTTTAGATATTAGAAAGGAGTAAGCTCATTATGGATTATTTTGATGAAGAAAAGAAAGACGATTTAGATAAAAAATTATTTGAAGCTAGTTATAAAAAACAAATAAAAGCTAGTAAAAGAATTTTTAAAATTATGGGATTTATATTTACTATGTTTTCAATTTTTCCGATAATATTTGGTTTTTCTTCTTTAGAATATGAGGCCTGTTACATGGCTATTCCATTTGTAGTTATGGGAGTAGTATTTATATTATTAGGCTTTATATTACCAGAAAAATATAGCTATGATGCTGTAAAGAGAAGACAAAATAAATATGGTTATTTGAATGTTTATGAGATGTCTGCAAAGATAATTATGCTTGAAGAAAAAAATAAAATTCTAGAGTCTAAGATAAGAAATTTAGAAGATGAAATTAGAAAATTAAAATAATAATTATTATGGTTCTTATAGTATTTATTTCTATGAGAACTATTTTTTTATTAAATATATCATAAATTGATATTTTTTCTTGACAATGTCAAGTTGTTTGTTATAATAATTTATATCAATTTATGATATAAAGGAGAATAATATGAGAATAATAACAGATTCAGCAAGTGATATTACTCAAGAGGAGGCATTAAAATATAATATAGATGTTATTCCATTAAGTGTTAGCTTTAATGGAGTTGCTTATAAAGATGGAGTAGATATTACTAAGGTTGAATTTTATAATAAACTAATTGAAAGTCCTGAAATACCTAAGACAAGTATGATTTCTTCATTTGTTTTTGAAGAATATTTTGATAAATATAAGGATGAAGAGGTTATTTATATAGGATTATCTAGCAAGCTTTCGAATAGTTATAATCAAGCATTAATTGCAGCTAAAGAAAAAAATAATGTTTATACTGTTGATTCACTTAATGTTGCGATGGGACAAAGAGTATTAGTAGAATATGCAATTAGATTAAGAGATAAAAATATTGAAGCTAAAGAAATAGTTAAGCTATTAAATGATAATAAAGGACGTACCGAGGTTATTGCATTGCTTGATACCTTAGATTATTTACAAAAGGGTAATCAGCAGCTGACAGATTCAATATAAATTAATGATAAAAGTATAGTTTTTTTCTATACTTTTTTCTCTTTTTGTGATATAATTAAGTATAGAATAGTGGTGATT